>JAKUNY010000247.1 GCA_022451765.1 Candidatus Poseidoniaceae archaeon | reverse complement strand
CGCCGGAACCGTTGCCTTTGAATCGGAGCCTTGTTACTTCCATATTCAAAGTGTGGGTGATTAACGGTTTATCAGGATAACCCTAATTTATCGTACCCACTACAAGGACAGTCATGGGACAGATTCTCCAACCGCCCCATTGGAATGTAGAACCTTACGGTTTCACATGTCCTAAATGCCCTCAGAGAGGCTCCAGAGGGCTCTCTGGGGATTTCATAGGGGTAGATACCCCTAATACGCCTACAGGCCGTTCTACAGCGGTTATAGGCTATCCTGTGCGATGTAAGTCATGTAATGCCCATTATGCGACATACAAACGGACATGTGAAGCCATCGACAGGTTGTATTTTTGTAAACCGACACAAGAAGATGATCGGTTCTTGAAATTCGTAACAATCACCCGTGAGAAGATTGAATCCGATGATGAGATTCCATCAAGTGATTTGGTTAAAGATTTCAAAAAATGGTACGTCAGTGGACGTTCTAAAATTATTGATAATTTAGGAATTTTAGGAGGGACGGATGTTGTGGAATGTGTAACCAAGCGATTGGATAATGGTAAATTCCACCATCATTTGCACATCCATGGAATCTGGATTATGCCAAAAATGCCGATTAGAAAATGGCGTACAGAATTCGACAGGGTTGGATTTGGAAGAGACCAAATCCGAGCAATCGAAAATGAAGATTATGTGGACCGGTTCGGAAATGAACGAACCATGGAAGCAAGAAAAGTTGCAACGAAATACCTTGCTAAATATCTATCAAAGCAGAAAGGTTCTCGTCGGATGATGTGGGGTGTGGTCCGTCGATGGAAGGACTTTTGTCATGAAGACACACCTTCTCACATCAAAACAATTCACCAATATGAGAAATGGTTAGCCACCGAGTAGACCTCGTTGGAAATCTCCTATTGCTTGTGTGAAATGATATGCATCGACCGCAATGGTCACAGGCAGAGCCAATGGACCTATAGCGTCATGCAAATTATTTGAATCCATTATTCCACCATCGATGTAATAATTACCTTCCACGATATCATGAGCCATCCATCCATAGATTAAGACTGGAGTGCCATACTTCAACATCGCACCGCCGCCGATAATAGCACGGCCTTTCATACGCTCTCTTGAATATCGTTTCTCCCTCGTTTCAAAATCTTCCATTGTATGAATGAAATCCGGTCCTTGCGGATCGGGAATGATTTTGCCCCGTGGTGGCAACCATCGAGGAGCAAGACGCCCTCGTTCATATTGTGTAACATATGAAAACCGCTGGGTTCTGGTTGGCTTTCCTCGGTCACCTGTTTTTCCAACGTGACGAGGTTGTTCTTCTGAGAATCTCTCGTATGCTTTTTCAGACAAAAATAATTCATTCGACGTTAATGGAGTACGTCGAGTTTCATACTTCGCAACGAGTGTTTGAGTTTTGTAAATTTCAGGGTTCAATACTTTGTATGAACCATATGTTATCAGAGCATTACCGCCAA
This sequence comes from Candidatus Poseidoniaceae archaeon, assembly GCA_022451765.1. GTDB lineage: Archaea > Thermoplasmatota > Poseidoniia > Poseidoniales > Poseidoniaceae > MGIIa-L2. Next base: position 610 of record JAKUNY010000247.1, on the reverse strand, counting down.
TCGTCGCCATGCGTCGCATGAGATATCGAGCGCCTCTAATAGCGACGATATCGGCGAGTTGGTTTTTTCTTGGAGGGCTTTCGCCTCTTCCGAAAGGAAGATGTCTTCTTCTTAGATTTAGAGTGGAAAAGACATTTTTTCTTTCCTTTCATAGCGTGGGCTTTACACCGTTTTCCATTTTTCAAAATGTGAGTACAACGAGTCATGCACACACCCCCGCAATATGCGTTTGAGCCTTCTCAAACAGGCCGAGAGAATATACGAGCAAAGTAATAACCATCATCTCCATTCGGTTATCTTTGAGATACTGAAGTGTTTTGTAACCAGTGGTCACTTCTTGTACGTCAGGTTCAATCAGAAAGATTCCCCCTTGTTGACTACATCAAGTACAAGTTCCCATGCACCCGGATTTCCTACAACATCAAGTTGAACAAGCCCACAGAGGGCTTGAAATCCATGTACCGGTGCGACGGGATTTGCGTCGCTCGTAAATGCGACGCTTTGGCGTTGAAGGTTCTCCCCGTCTTGAGCCGGGGCACCACCTTTCGCCCTTTGCTGATTACCCCATGTCGTGTCTTCATCATATGGGGCTGAATCGTTTTCACTCTGT
>JAKUNY010000246.1 GCA_022451765.1 Candidatus Poseidoniaceae archaeon | reverse complement strand
AATGAAAACCAAGCAACTGAGTTCATTTTAACCCTTCCAGAAAATGTCTCAGGTGAAACAACGAATCGTATTGAGGCACAAACAACCGACGCTCTCGAATTGCAGACGAGTGTAGCAACTACGACAGCAGGTTTTCTTCTCGATTCATATGCACCTGTCGTTACGACCACCTCGCCTCTTGTTGATTCGTATCTGAACGTCAACAGCAATCGCACTGTAACCCTAAATTTGTTTGATGCGGCTGGATTTGATGAAGGTAGCATTCAATGCTATGTTTGGTTGGAGGGTGTTCATGATGCAAATACAGACGGTTTTTCGGCCTTGACTGAGCGGATACTGGTCGACCATGAAGTGATGAAAATTGATGCAGCTTGGCAATTTACCGTCTATCTTGATGAAACTGGAAACGCTGAGGGTGATTTGGTCAATGTTTTCCTCGATGGAATCGACCGGGATGGTCGAGAAATTCCAACCGATGGATCAGGTCAAGGACATCTTTACTGGACGAGCCGGTTACCAACAAAATCGACCATTGTTTCTGTCGATGAGCGATACCCTACAGAAAGTGGAGTTGCCCAACGATTGCAGCCAACAAAGGTGAGCGGATGGGACGTCGTTGTACGAGACGACAATGGCCTGAGTGACATCAATACGGTGAGGATAACACTCGGAGGGGACGATGACCTCGGCCTTCTCTATCGCTCCAACGAGGGATGTTCCGCACTCGATGGTCGCCTAATGGCGACGGATGCATGCCTTGGGACAGTTGTCGGAGATGCGTTGCACATTAATTTCGATTTCGAGGTCATGTGGCAAATGACATCAGCGGGCATCGACATCGGAACATTGCAAGTACGTACGTATGATGCGGATGGATTCACGTTCTATGACGCAAGCAGTGCATGGACATTTGAGCGCGACCTAACCGTTGTCATCAATTCAATGAGTGACATCACCGGAAATGCAGATTCCTTCACGGCTGGGCCACTGTCAACGAACTCTGTTATGCAGACTAACGAGATGATTCAAATCACAGGTATTGTGGAACATACGACAAGTGGAGAAGCATATTCTGGAACAGTCGCATTGCGATGGGACGGGCAATTCCTTACATCGGATTGGACCGGTGGACAAACCGTTATTGTCGAAGATGGATTGTTCACGACAACATTCAGCGTTCCTGAATCAAGTGGGAAAATCTTCGATGCTAAAATCGAAGTTTGGGATATCATCGAACACGACCGATTTTTGAGCATGGATTTCCCAGACTTGATCATCGATGGAGATGCTCCACTCTTGCTCGCAACAGAGTTCAATGAAATCTCTCGATTTGAACTTGATCAAGTGGACATAGGAGCTAACATCGAAGAACCACAAGCATGGACGAACGGCCTTTCAATGACCTGTCAAGTCACCTCAACCACGGTAAATTGGGAGCCGATTACGCTCGTTCGAGACCCAATCACTGTGTTCGATGGACGAACGTTGTTTTCATTCAGATTTAACTTCTCAAATTCTGGTCAACCATCTCTGCTTGGTTCACAAGCAAGTTTGGATTGTTGGGCATCGGGAACCGATGATGCAGGTTGGGAATTGGTTGCTCAAGGCACGAACTCCCAAGAATCTCCGTGGACGTCCATCTCGTTAACCTCAGCAGGTCCTGATTTACAAATTTCAAAGGTGATGTTCGATGAAGACCTTGTTGCAGATTCTGAGGTCATCGCGACCGTTCAAGTGTTCAACGCTGGGGAGCGTATTGAAGGAGCGTTCAATGTCAGTGTTTATCTGAACCAAGCCAATGACAACCAACTTATTGGGCGTAAAATCTTTGATGGCCTTGACGCATCGGAGGCAGGAAGCATGCAAGTGATCGTAGACGTACCTGAAGGAACCTGGAACCTCAACATCGTAGTTGATAATGATGGACGCATTGCAGAGCTGGATGAAACAAACAACGATTGGAACGAATCCTACGTGTCCTCGACCGAAGGGTTTTCTTCGACAGTGTTTGTAGCAGGCGGTGCGATTGTAGGTCTCATCGCTCTCGGAATGGTTCTCTCACGACGAAAGAAATCGAAGGGCGTCAATCAACCTGCTGAGGTCGAGGCTGTAGAGCAAAAAACAGTCCCAGTCATTGAAAAGCGGTCGGGTCCAAGCAACGTGTCCAC
>JAKUNY010000245.1 GCA_022451765.1 Candidatus Poseidoniaceae archaeon | reverse complement strand
CCCCTCCCTCCCCTCACCCTCAACATCCCAGTCCGCATGACATGTCTGCCATGTCTGACATGTAAGACATGTCGCCCATAGCATTGCCGATGCGGACATTCAGGTCAATTTCGCAGCCCATTGGGTTTGATTCGGTGCCACCGCTGCAGAGATCTTCGCCCTTTTCATAGACAAGCAAGCCATCTCCAACTCCAAACATCATATCACCATCTGCATCAAGATCGTCAAATTCACAGGACGTGTCGCGGTCTAGCCCGCTCCAGTAGCAACGAGCCGGTGTTCCATCGGACATCACCATCAGCACCTCAACCATCTCGTAGTGCTCAAGACGTCCGTTCATATCGGTCATTCGAACGACGATCAATGCGTTATCTCCTCCGTCATCCATTGGCTCCGCATCCCATGCATCAACAACACTAAAGGAATAATATTCAACGGGCTCAGAATCATTTCCACCGCCGCTAGGCGATTTTAACGACAGTGCAATACCGGCCACAATCACAATAAGAACGGCAGCAAGCACAAGCATCTTGTTCATCGGCTGTTTGTTCTCAACACCACTCACCTGAACAGGCTGAGTTTGAGAATTGCCCATGGATGCGCTTCGCTGAATCAGGGAAAAAATGCCAACGAGAAGGAGGGCGAAGAAACTGCAATATCCAGAAATCATTGCGTCCTGGTCAAAGGCCGTTTCCTTCGTTATACCGCTGCAGTCATAAATCTCAGTGTCACATGTGTCATTGTAGTCGTTCGTCGCCCCCGCAATGTAAAATGCAGTGATGGTGAACAGCAAAGAAAGTATGGTAATAGCAGCTGCAAGCCACCACCACTTCGCTTTACCAACGAAGGATAATACCGACATCACCAGAATTCCAACAACGATTCCAACCGAAAGAAAGGTGAGCATCTGGACAGTGCCGATGGCATCAGCAAATGCCTCGGCCCCGGATGATTTTTCCTGCTCCAGTGATTCAATGTTGTCTGAGTTCACACCAATTACAAACCCAATGATGAACAATAGAAGAACGATGGACATCAAAATCGAAGTCACTCCAGAGAGTGTCCGCATGACTATCGGCACTTGACTTCCCTGAGAAACTGGAAGAGGAAGTTGAAAGTTAGGATCAAATGCAGGTAGAGGCATTGAATTCCCTGGAAGAGGCATTTCAGGATGTGGAACCGGCGTTGATGACACCTCCACAGACGGCTCCACATTTTCAGATGCAGTCGACTGTATTGGTGGTTCAGGTTCAGATGTATTTGGGACCCATTCTTGCCCATCCCAGACCCAATTTCCGTCCTCTGAGACCTCACCGACCATACTTGAAAATAACAATACTGTATATCAAGATTCACCACATGAATGAGACAGGTTCAAACAAGAGGATGGGCTGGTAGTGTTATGGTCAGTACGGAATGGCTGGAAGCAGAGGTGCTCAAAGCAGTACCTGATGCAAGAGTCGAAGTCATCGATTTGCACCGTAGTGGTGACCATTTTCATGTCCGAATCACCAGCCCCTCCTTCGAAGGGATGCGCCCACTTCAGCGCCAGAAACAGGTTTTGAATCATATGAAACAGTACATTCCACACCCAGTGCATGCCATCGATCTCAAGTGCATGACACCGGAACAAGAAGCCGTAACCGGCGACACAGCCTTTGACCCCCATGCCGGCGGCCAAGGCGTTCACATTCGACGAATTAACCGTCAAAAAGAGGAATAAACATGGATTGGACACCTGAAGAATTGCAAGCTATCGTTGATGAACACGCCTTGGTGTTGTTCATGAAAGGAACACCAGACCAAGCACAGTGTGGCTTTTCAAATCGCGCTGCACAAGTTATGCAAGCGCTTGGTGAACCCTTTGCAGCCGTCAACATTCTTACCGACCCACGAGCTATTCCGAGCGTATGTACTTGGTCAGACTTCCCGACCATGCCGCAAGTCTTTGTTCATGGAGAATTGATTGGTGGATCGGACATTTCACTCGAAATGTTGAACGATGGTTCACTTCGTGAAATGTTTGACGCTGGGCGACAAGCCTAGTCAGATTGGTTTACCGACTGCATGAGTCGTCCATCCTAAGGACTTGAGTTCTTCCAAATCAAGCACGCGTCTACCGTCGTACAGGATCGGTGTACGCATTTTGTCGAGTAATCCGCGCCAGTC
>JAKUNY010000244.1 GCA_022451765.1 Candidatus Poseidoniaceae archaeon | reverse complement strand
TTCGAAAAGAAGAAGACACATACATTCAGCACATGATTGTGAAAGAATCAGAGCCAACATCTGACTCTCTTCTGATGCATGATTTACTGGGCCGGGGGTTGCTGTTGCGCCCTGGATTCAAGTATGGATGTCGATGGAGAGGCTATGACGGCGATTTGAACGATTCTCATGCACCATGGTTGATCCAGCCCAAACATGAGGCTGCTGTTACATGGGAGGGCGTGTGCCTCAGTGTACGTCTCGCTGAAGGCGTTCACAAACAATGGGTCTGTGCAATCTCTGATGATTTGGGATGGAATTACCTGCGAATTCAAAGATGGTTACCCGGCAAGAACTCATCCTCGGAATAATCAAATTGCTCAACATGATTAACCCTCTTCTTTCCAAACAGAGAGGAAGCAAACCATCCAGCGAAGAGCAAGAAGAAGACACTGAAAACAAGTGCTTGATTTCCAATGAATGCTGAACGATCATTGCTGGTTGCTTTCAATTGAACATCGATGACCCATTGTTCACCATTAAACGACTCAAGATGGATTGTGCCTAGAACATACATGTTTTCTTGCAATAACCCCCGTGGTTCGATTTGTATGGAGATTGTACCATTACCATCATCAACCTCTACACTAGGATTTGTTGTCGCAACTCTGGACAATGGTCCATCCACATCAAGAGAAAATTCTCCTGATCCCTCTCCCTCACCAACGTAAGGAATCTGCAAATACGTTGGTTCATCGACCTTAATGTCCGCATGCAGTCGCATCTCTTCGCCAAGTGGAATTGTACCAACGGTTGTAACGGTGGTTTTGATATCAAACACATCGTTTGCGCATTGAATGTGACCAGAGAATGTAGCTGTTGAATCAATCATTCCAATCGAAGAGAATGCACCAATTTGTTTTGATGCTGAACTCGTGTTGTTGGCAAATGAAATGCTTCGACCATCTGTACCGTTGAGTGTGCCCCAACACGACTCTCCGTTCGGGTTCTCTAGGACCTCCAATTCAAGGTTCTCTCCTTGCAACAGCGTGTAACCAAAATTATCCAACTCGATGTCAAGGGTCGGAGAACAATTCAAAGAGTGAAATTCAATTTCCCACTGATCTTGATTCTCAACAATGCGTGCGTGCCATGGCACAAGAACACCGTCATGATCTCGAATCAAGATGCCCTGCTCTCCGAATTCATCACCTGGTTGAAACAAATCGCTGGCAACACCATCATTGATGCCTTTGAGTTGTTCTTGATTACCATCAGCCTCGATTGTCTGAAGGTAGGGTCTACGTTGATCGATGTTCATAGCGTTGTGTGCGGAATCACCTGCAGCCCAATCTTCGAGAAGTACGAGTATTCCTTCACCTGGCAGGGATTCATCGTAACCTGATTGTGTCCGTTTTTCAATCCAGACATTTTCGGTCGGTGAAACTTGTATTCGGATGCGATCGCCACCTTGGGCTCTGGAGTCGATGCTCAACGTTGGACCAATGCATGGACTGGCTGCGTCGTCTGGCCAGGCCAGAACCACTTCTTTTAAAGCATCATGACCAACAGCAGCCATTGTTGGTCCCGTCGGTAGGGAGGGTGAATCACCACCTCCATTCCAATTACCACTGGCCATAATGTCCCATACGCCTATGCCTTTCCATGAGCCCGAATAACCAGAATCATGAACCGGATAGAGGTCAAATGCTCCGAATTGATGCATCATTTCATGCACTATTGTACCAAAGCCACTTTCTCCATGTCGCATTGAGGACATTGTGTAATGTTCAAATTTGGAATCACCCTTGTTCAGAGGTTCGGAAAAAGAGGTGAAATGAGACCATATTCGATTCGATGAGCCCGAACCTTGCTCTTGTGCGAGTGTGGAATGGAGAATCAAAAATCGATCAACGACGCCGTCATCATTCAAATCATAATCCACAAATGATTCCACATTCAAAGAAGATACCACAAATTCAGCGAGTTGCGAAGGCAAAAAGACCGTTCCATCGCCATAATCACGTCCATTTTCTCCGTCTGCACCGTAAGCAGAGAGTGGTTTAGGTGCTCTTAGGATTTCTGAATGCACGACGATCGATAAATCAATTGGGCTGCCTACCGCTTGGGATAAGTAATCCTCAGTGTATTGAGTTAGATCGTTTGCCGTGCTGTCTTTCGCGGATTCTGTAAGT
>JAKUNY010000243.1 GCA_022451765.1 Candidatus Poseidoniaceae archaeon | reverse complement strand
CTAAACGGAAAAACCGTGCTACAAAGCGGAGGGGAACCAACATGATGATGAGGGCTCTTCCCGCACCGAGCACCATGCCTGTTCGCACTTTCAATCACGGTCCACGTGCCGAGCGACGTGGTGAATACCTAAATCCTCGACACAAGAACGAGCGGATCCGAAACATCAACGGAAGGGTTTTCCAAATGTTGCCTGAAGGAGGCTCTGGTCGCGCTTCAAGCGGGCCTTATGGACCTAAAGCAGAAATGAGAAGGCGAGCAGAAAGGTTGAGAACGAAGGGCTACAATGCACGGGTGATACCAATGAAAGGAGACAGATTTGGAACCCATGCTATTTTCCTATCAAAGAAGGTTCGAAATTCTGACGCTGAAATCGCACGAATGAAAAGAATGAATTCACTACAGAGAAGGGCGTGAAACGATGGGTTCGTGCGGTAGTTCTCAAGGAATGAAGGATGGGAAACCCTGCACCTGTGCGAACTCCATGAAAAAGCGGTCGTATTCCAGGGCATCAGGACTTCGAAATATCAACGGAGATCAGTTCCGAGGGTTCATCACTTCAAATGACAAAGGCGGAGCAAGTGCAATCGCTAATCGTGTCCGAATGAAGGGATTCAATGCCAGAGTCATACCGACCTCGAAGGGATGGACGGTTTATGCCTCAACAACCCCCTCAAGAGCTTACGATCGGAGAATGCCTGGAAACTCAAACCGAGAACGTTTTGAATGGCTGAAGAATCAAACCATGATGGGGCCTGCTCGTTACATGTTCACTTCAGATACGATGAAATTCTGCCAACAAAAACCGTCTGATTTCATCGTCGAACCCGAATCGGGCATAGTAAAGGACCACATGGGTAATGAAAGAGAAGTGTGGTCTGCACGTGCTCCAGTCTTCATGCGCGATGATGAGGAACCCAGCGGTCGAAGGATAATTGACCCAATGAGTGATTATTGGATTGATGTTGACACCCTGGATAGAGTTCATGTTCCCACCGTTTCGGTTTTCAAGGATACGGCTTCGGTTCGAAGTGCAGGTCCTTTTGATGATGTAGACTGGAGCCAATACGAACGACGTTTGACTGACTCCGAAAAGGAAGAAATCGAGAGAGAAGCGGACGCTATGCGTTCACAGCGACTTGATTGGATCATGATGAATCCAGATAATCGGAGAAGAATTCGTTTGCCTTACAGCGAAGTCAACATGAGCATGCGGGTTGCTGGTCAACTCATGCTCGCCGAAATGCTTCCCGACGGGACGGTTCAGCTATATTCTGATGATGGAACGAAATTCTCTTTCCCGATTTTAGCCAGCGAAGCTGGATGGAACATGCAAGAACGTGAATACCAAAAATTGAGAATAAAGAGGATGAATGATCGCTCATACGACTTGGTCCTAAACGGAGCCATCATGCCCTTTGCCAGCGCCAACGACGTAAATAACAACGGTGTTCATGACCGCTTGGAGGAGAAACAATGAATCGAGATACCCTGACGACGGCGTTTGTCATCCTGGTTCCTGTTGTTTTGATGATCGTTGGTTTCATGTTGCTCGATGAGAATGACATGGAAGTCCTCAATGGTCTTTTGTCTCCTCCAGCGATGGTCTTTGCAGGGACGTTTGTAGGAGGTGCTTACTTTTTCATATCTGAAGCAGGTCAAATGACCAACAATCGCTCTTATACAGCGAATTTATGGACTGATGTGTTGGCTTTCGTTGGTTCCTCCTACATCATCGTTCGGGGTCTTGAAATCGACGAGAGCGTCTTAGTCTTCATCGGGACGTGCATTTTTGTTATCCACCTCCTACAAGTCCTTTTCAAAAATGGTATGCAGGGTTCGGTATGACTATTTTCTTCCTAAATGCCAATCAGAAGCAAATCCACGTGTTTTCCGATTTTGGGGAAGGATGGGTTGTTGATCCGAACGGAATCGACAAATGCTCCGTGTGCGGTGCGAAAGCCAGGTCTCCAAGAATAGTGAGGGACACCTACAAATTGAGGACACGTTCGAGAGCTTATCGCTTATGCCGAGAAGTGTGATGATAACGTCATTTCAATGGCCACTATTAAACGGAATGGTTCTTTGGCTTGGTTATGGAATTGGAAACTCTTGAGATGATCAAGAACGCTTACGGAGTCGTGTGCATCGTTATTGCGATGATCGTCATTTACATGGGTTTGAGAGGAG
>JAKUNY010000242.1 GCA_022451765.1 Candidatus Poseidoniaceae archaeon | reverse complement strand
CGGACGCGTGTGACTGCCTCATCAAAGTGCTTCTTTGCGACCTTCTTTTTGCCTTCACGCATGGCGATTAAGGCAGCTTCTCTGCACACTGCTTCGATGTCAGCTCCCGTAAATCCTTCCAAATTTGAAAGCAGGTCCTTGATTGAGAATTTCGATAGCGGCATGCCGTTGGAATGAATCTCAAAAATTGCCTCGCGTGCTGGTGCATCTGGAGGTGGTACGTGGAGGACTCGCTCAAATCGGCCACTTCGAAGGAGTGCAGGATCAATCATTTCAGGACGGTTCGTAGCAGCAACAACGATGACGCCATCGAGTGATTCCACGCCATCCATGCTGGCAAGGAGTTGGTTGACCACTCGATTACCTACATCGCTTCCTTCTCCGTTCGAGGAACTCCTCATACTAGCGATGGATTCGAATTCATCGAGGAAAATGATCGAAGGAGAGGATTGCTTTGCCTTCTTGAAAATCTCACGAATTCCACGTTCGGATTCACCGACCCACTTGGAAATCATCTCAGGGCCCTTGATTGAAATGAAGTTGGCTTGTGCTTCGTTTGCAATCGCTTTGGCGAGGAGAGTTTTTCCTGTTCCAGGAGCGCCGAAAAGCACGATGCCTCGTGGAGGTTTGATGTTGAAATGTTCAAACACTTCTGGCTTAGTTAGCGGCCATTCAACGGATTCCTTCAACCGGTCCTTGACTTCATCGAGTCCACCGACTTCATCCCAAGCAATTTCCGGAACCTCGACGTAAATTTCACGCAGAGCGGATGGTTCGACGTCCTTGATTGCATCCTTGAAATCGTTCATTCTGACTTCCATCTTCTCCAAGACTTCTGGAGGGATGGTTTCCTCCTCAAGGTCAATTTCCGGCAAGTATCGGCGGAGTGCTTTCATTGCAGCCTCTCGGACCAAGGCAGCAAGGTCTGCGCCGACAAACCCGTAAGTGTTGTCGAGGACCCAATTGACTTCGAAATCGTCTGCAATTGGCATCTGGCGAGTGTGGACTTCCATTATTTCTTTTCGACCTTCACGGTCTGGAACACCAATCTCAATTTCTCTATCGAAACGACCACCACGGCGAAGCGCAGGGTCAAGTGCATCCCGACGGTTTGTTGCACCGATTACAACGACATTGTCTCTTCCTTGCATTCCATCGAGGAGTGTGAGCATTTGAGCGACCACACGTCGTTCAACTTCACCGCTCACGTCTTCACGCTTGGGACAGATTGAATCGATTTCGTCGATGAAGATAATCGCAGGCGACTTTTCACTCGCCTCATCGAAAATCTCACGAAGTTGTTTTTCTGACTCACCGTAGTATTTAGAAATGATTTCCGGACCGTTGATTGCCTTAAAATGGGCGTTTACTTCGGTTGCAACTGCCTTTGCGATCATTGTTTTCCCTGTGCCTGGGGGACCATGGAGCAAAACACCTTTCGGTGGGTCGATTCCGAGTCGTCGGAACAATTCAGGATGTTTCAAAGGAAGTTCAATCATCTCTCGAACCTTCTGAAGTTGTTGTCCAATGCCGCCTACGTCTTCGTAGGTTATGCCTTCCGATTGACCCACATCTTCATCGTCGATGGCCTCATCCTTGATGACAATGTCCGTATCACTCGTTACCTTAACGATGCCCTTCGGCGTGGTTTGAACGACTGCAAACGGTAATGCTTCAGCGAAAAGCGTCATGCCGGGAATGAAAATTCGATCGCCGGCCATCACCGGTCGCTTGGAAAGACCTCGGCGAGCAAAGCCTTCAATGCCGGGGCCAAACTTGACCTTCTGCTTATTTGCCATGACTGGAGATAGCGTAAGTTTGGTGCACTCTTTCGCCTCAGCCTTGGAAATGGTAACGCGATCGCCAAGACTTACTCCCGCATTCTTTCGGATGATTCCATCGATTCGAACGATATCCATTTTCGAGTCTTCTGGCCTGCTGCGCCAATAAATCGCTGCAGTTGAGCGCTTCTCGCCCTTAATTTCGACAATGTCGCCCGGTTTTAGTTCGAGACCAGGTACGCCGGAAATTCGGGCCCGACCATGACCAACGTCGGATGGTATGGCTTTTGCTACTCGTAATGAAACTTCGTTATCTTCGCCGGACATACCAAGTCCAAGCCCCGAGAGTACTAAAACCATGAGTTATGAAAATCCCGTCAAAATCTCATGCGACTGAATCGTAGCCTTCATG
>JAKUNY010000241.1 GCA_022451765.1 Candidatus Poseidoniaceae archaeon | reverse complement strand
GCACACAGACAACGGAAATCCATCCATCATCGCCGAGAACATTGAACCATCCACTGAGATTACCACGACCCTTGTTGAGACACTCTCGGATGGCGCAGTTTTGTCCTTTGGGTTGGAATCTGCAGATCCAAATGTCCATGCTGCCAACTGGCTCAACTGTGATTCACAGCAGTTGAAAATCGCTCTACGATTGGTCAACGAATACGGCCGTGAACGTGGTGAGCGTGGATTGCCGAAGCTGCTTCCCGGGCTGAACTTTATCGCAGGGTTGAACGGAGAACGCTCCGAGACGTATACGATGAACCTGAATCTATTGAAGGAGCTCAGGAGTGAGGGGTTGTTGCTAAGACGCATCAACATACGGCAGGTCGAAGGTGAAGGATTCCAAGATATACCGGAAAAGGATTTCAAGCAGTTCAAGAAAAATGTCCGAGAGACCATCGACACACCTTTACTGCAAGAGTTGTTTCCACTCGGTCATGTTCTCAACAATGTCCATTGGGAAACACACGATGGCAGGACACGATTGCCTGTGCATCTTTCCAACGAGCATACCAGCGAAACGATACACGGCCGTGCTGGACTTACATTCGGACGACAAATCGGAGCTTACCCCATTCTCATTGGCGTGCCATATCATATCCCACTTGAATCCTCATCAAACATCATGATTACAGGACATGGTGCCCGTTCAATCACTGGTGTTGAAATTGGCATGGACATCAATACTGCTACGGAAAAGCAACTTGAAGCGATACCGGGGGTAGGCAAAAAATCTGCATGGAATCTTATATCGGCCCGAGCGAAAGTGACTCGTAAAGAGACCAACCCCTCGATTGAAGCCGCTTTTGAGGCGGCGCAAATCAACATAGAATCGCAAATGGAAACCGTACTTGGCTCCAAGTAATCTCAATGAAGCCCCTGCATGACGTGGGTGTATGGCGACATGGGTTGTTACAGGTGCGAACAGAGGAATTGGGCTTGAGTTTGCAAAGCAACTCCTTGCAGAGGGCCATTCTGTGATTGCTGGTGTTCGGTCACCAGAGTCAATGAAATTCAGTCATGAAAAAATGAGCATCTTTCAACTGGATGTTTCATCGACTTCATCGGTTTATGAATTTGCAGAGAACGTCAAATCAATGTCTCAATCAATTGACATTCTAGTCAACAACGCTGGACGGATGGATGGTCGATGGCAATCCCTTGAAGATGTGGACCCTGAAATTTCACTTGATGTCTTGAATGTCAACACCATCGGTCCACTGCGTGTTTCGCAAGTGCTTTGGCCACTCCTCCAAGCGTCAAATCAAGGGAAGATTGCAAACATTTCCAGCCTCATGGGATCGATTGATGATTGCATGAGCGGAAGGTCATACGCCTACAGAACCAGCAAAACCGGATTGAACATGATTACAAAAATTCTAGCAGTTGAAGGGAAAGACCAGAACATCACGGTCACTGCTTACCATCCTGGATGGGCAAAAACTGACATGGGTGGAGAGAGAGCTCCCGTTCCTGTATCTGTTTCAGTCAAGGGGTTGATCGGACTCATCAATAAACAGGACATTGACCAATCGGGTCGGTTCTTTGAATACACGGGAGACGAACTTCCATGGTAGAATCCATTCCTGAGCGATTGAAAGACGCAGCATTGCGTCTTTCAGAGGATTGCGACAAGGAAATCAATCGTATTCTTCAGCACAAATCTGTCGCTTTCGTCACGAACCCTCTTGATTATGCTTGGGAATACCACGAGCAATTTATCGATAAATGGAGCAATTTTGGGGCAAGAACACTGTTGCTTGGAATGAATCCGGGGCCCTATGGCATGGCGCAAACAGGTGTTCCTTTCGGGGCGACGGCAATGGCTCGAGATGTTTTAGACATCGAAGAACGACAAATCTTAACGCCTTCTGGAGCGCATCCAAAACGCCCAATTCAAGGACTGTCGATGGAACGTCAAGAAGTATCTGGCACCCGATTCTGGTCCATGCTCTCTACACATTATGGTTCAACAGAAGCAATCTTTTCCAACATCTATGTTGTCAACCATTGTCCTCTTCTCATTCTCGGTGAAACCGGTCGAAATGTAACACCTGTTGATTTACCGAAGTCCACCATCGAACCCGTCTTGAAGGCTTGCGACCGTCATTTAGAACGCGTTGTAGAGATCATGGGAATCGAGGCGGTAATTGGTGTTGG
>JAKUNY010000240.1 GCA_022451765.1 Candidatus Poseidoniaceae archaeon | reverse complement strand
ATGGGGCCCATGTAGGTCACAACACGTTGGTTGGAGATGTCGTTGAGAAGGTCGAGAATCAGAACATCGTCGTTGCCGTCCTGGTTGACATCACCAACAACAAGATCCCATGCCCAGAAGTGAGTGAATCGCTGGCCAATGGTGAACGAGTCGGAGTTGCCTCCGTCGTTTTCTAAAATGGTGAGGTTGCCTGGTTCACCTGCTGGTGCGCCATTGTCGTCTGTCTTGAATGGATTGTTTCGCTGGAAGATAGCGATATCAGGTGCGCTGTCACCATTGAATTCACCAACTTCGAGGAACTGAACGTTAGAGAACTCGTCCCACTCTGCGTTTCGGGAGGTGTTCTTTGAGACCCAAACATCGTAGCGCTCAGTGAAATCACCTGTTCCGTCGTTCAACAATATCGTGATGGTGTGCGTACCATCGGTAGCGATGGCCATATCGTTGTGGCCGTCGCAATTGAAATCCGCAATACCGATGTCAATCGGATCTCGGTTTGTGGTGTAGTTTCGTGCGGCAGAAGCACTTGCATTGGTGGCAAATGCGGCAGTTGTCGATAAGACCATTATGAGTACAAGGAATACGCTTCGAAGTTTTGCCCCGATTTGGTTTGTCTTTGTTTGCATCAATATCACTCATCTAAGCCACTCATACTTCCACTATAACCCCTTTGATGCTACGCTTCGCCAAACGGGATGCGAATGTGCGATATTGCGGCCCATTTGTTACTTATCCGAGCCAACGCGGGGAAGGACCCCAACCCGTCGTATCTCCGCCGTGAATTTTAACCAATTTTCCTGCAGCAAACAGCGATTCAAGCCACACGCTCAACTCGGCTCCAGTTCGCCCGCCAAGTTTAGCGCTCGCCACCTCTTCAATCATCTCGGTTGCGAGGGCGGTACGCCCCCCTTCTCGGACAATAAGGCGCATGAGTTCCTTCAACCAAGCCTCTGCCATTGGATCAACACTCATCTCTCCTTGAATCGGCCGGGGTTCGTCAAGTTCAGAGAACGCATCCATCAACTCAAAGACGTCGTTTTGGCTTGGTGGCTCAAGTCCAATTTTTTCAATTTCGATTTCAACATTCAATGCCCCAATCGGCCGTTTTACAACCGGGATTCTGCTTGGATCAGGCTCAGGCCCCATATCGGTAGGAGGCTTGAGTGTGTCTTCCTCATCGCCGTCTTCGGACATTGCATCGGGCTCTTTGGAGCGTAATTGTACGCCTATTGGCATTGTGAGACCTACGTCGGACAGACCAAGTTCATCAACGATACTTTCGACCCATGCTTTTTTGCCTTCAATTATCACATTGACATCTGTTTCATCAGAGCGAAACGTGAAGCGAACGTCTCCAGATGCCACGGTTTCAACTCCATTCAATTCCATTTCAAGATATCGACTCTGTGGATGTTGCAAGTTGACGTAAGACGGTATGGAGAATTCCTCCGTTTCGATAATATTCGACCTCGACAGGGGTATCAAGCCGCACTGAAACAGTGAATGTTTTGTTCGCACCGTTTGGATGAGAGGCTGTGACGGTCAAATCTTGAAGGGGTTGAACATCGTTTGTTACGGGAATTGTGAACGACTCTGTCCCATCAAGTTCGAGTGATTCATGCGATTCTCCTTCCTTGAATGTCAGCGGGAGAACGCCCATTCCAACAAGGTTCGACCTGTGAATTCGCTCAAACGACGTTGCAAGAACTGCTTTTACACCAAGCAAGTAAGTGCCCTTGGCAGCCCAATCTCGTGAAGAGCCCGTTCCGTATTGCGATCCTGCCAAGACGATCATCGGGCCAGGGTTGTTCATTGCAGCCTCGTAAACAGAGGTTATCTCACCCGTGGAATGGTCGAGGGCGTATCCACCCTCAGTACCGGGAGCAAGCTGATTGCGAATTCGAACGTTTGCAAAAGTGCCACGCATCATGATTTCGTGGTTGCCTCGTCGACTTCCAAATGAGTTGAAATCGCCTTTTTCGACGTTGCGTTCGACCAGCCATTTCCCTGCCGGGCCGCTTGTCGGGAAGGACCCTGCAGGAGAGATGTGATCCGTTGTAATCGAATCGCCAAGTTTCAATAGCACTTTCGCATCTTGAATACCCTGGATTGGGTCAGCCTCTGGCGAGAGATCTTGGAAGAAGGTCGGAAGGCGTATGTAGGTTGATTCTTCTTGCCATGGATAGAGCGGACTTGGTTCAGACGGAATGGAATCCCAACGTGGTTCA
>JAKUNY010000024.1:10447-15470 GCA_022451765.1 Candidatus Poseidoniaceae archaeon | reverse complement strand
CCATTTGTTTTGAGAAATACTTCTCGTCTGTATAGAATTCAGAAGGAAGGGTTTGCGCAACCCGGATATCTGGATCGATGATGGCTTCCGACATTGGCTCAATGTTCCGTCTCATTGTCTTGAGTGTTTGGGGTGTTTTGAAAACGAGAAAAGTACTGAGTGAACTATGGCGGAACCACTCGCAATTCCAGAACTTCCGCCAAGCGGTCCATGGGCCGCTTACGTTCTCGTGATTATTTGGATACCACTAATTCTCAGATTGATGTTCCTTATCATACCGTTCCGAAAGGCAATCAAGAAGCTAGCACCCCACACCGGCTGGGCTCTTAAGCAACTAAAGACACTACCTGTGCGGGGATTCGGAATTCTGGCAATGAATGAAATTTTGGCATTTCTAACACCGCCATTAATTGTACTTATGTTACGATTTTTACTCGATCCCATCGGTTGGCAAACTTGGTCTGAAGTTCCTCTCATCGGTATGCTTCTCCTCACAACTTTGGTTACGCTGTGGATTGTCTTTGATTTGCTACGAATCCTAAGAGTGCGGAGAATGCTGATGGCCATTGATCGGTACGATGTAAATAAATTACGAAAAATAGCAGATGCAGGATTAGGTGTACGAGGTTGGTTGCGAAAGTTCTCGAATAGAAAGAAGAACGAGGAAAATCAAGAGTCTACATCGGAGCGAGTTGCAAAAAAATCACTCAAGATTTGGGCGGGACGTGCTATCATGGCAGGCAGGCTCACCCCCCAAGGGTTACTTGGTTCACTTGCAATAGGGGCAGCAGTTGAGGCAGCGAGGACAGGTGCTGGGAAAATCAGTGATCGCATTGATGAAAAAATGCAGGAAGAATTTGATAAGATTGCCAAAGTAAACACAAAAACACTGCTTTCGCTCCTCATCCGAGACCTTGCAATGGGGATTCTTCCATTGTTGGCGCTAGGAATACTCCCACTTTTGATTTAAGACATTGGCACGAATGCTTTATCTTTCGAATTCATAAGCACGAAGCATGCCCCAAATCGTAACAGGCGATACAGCCCCCCAGTTTACCTTACCAGCAATCGATGGCTCGACTTTCAACATGGCGGACATGAAGGGTAAGCGTGTGATATTGACGTTTTTCAGGTTCTCAACATGCCCATTGTGCAACATGCGAATTAGGAGAATCGTTCAACGATGGAATGAATTTTCCAAGGATGCTGTGATGGTTGCAGTCTTTGATGCAAAGGTAGGAGATCTCCAGAAACGAATGAAGAAACACGATGCTCCGTTCGTTGTCGTTGCCGATGAAACCTATGAGCAATTCAACAAGAACGGTGTGAAGAAGTCGTTCTTCAAATTCATGTGGGGCGCTATGCGCTCACCACTCACGTTGTTGCAAGCGACACTCAGGGGATATGTTCCTCTTACGTTGTCAATATCAAAATTATCAACAATCCCAGTTGATATTCTGATCGACGAGGATGGCAAAGTCGTTGAGGCACATTACTGCAAGGACACAGCCGATCATCTTTCTCTTGACAGAATGATTGCATTCTCAAATGGAGCTTGAGGCGTTCATTCTCGCTACAACCTTGGATTCAAACATCAGGACCATCGGTTGTTCCATATGCTTGCATCAATAAACAAGTCATAGAACGAATCAAGGCTGTAGTCTATCGGTTTTGAGTAGCCTCCGCCCATGAAGATGACCGTTGGAATTCTGTTTTGTAGCATCTTCTCAAAGACATACTGATTCCGTTCTTGCATGCCTTCTCTTGTAACACAGAGTTTCCCCAAATGATCCTGTTCTAGTCCATCAACCCCCGCTTGGTACAGTACGAGGTCTGGTTGAAAATCAAGACACAGTTCGACTGCCTCTCGAACTTTTTCCATGTACAATTCATCCCCAGCTTTGGGTTCAACAGGTAAATCAAAATCGCTTTCAGATTTCCGAAATGGAAAGTTCGTTGAACAATGGACGGAAATCGTGCGCGCACGCGCTTCATTCGACAGGATTGTCGCTGTTCCATCCCCTTGATGCACATCAAGGTCGAGAATTGCTACTCGTTTTACTCCCAATTTTTCGATTGCGTACATTGCGCTGATTGCGAGATCGTTGAAGATGCAATATCCGGAACCAAAATCTCGGTGTGCGTGATGGGTTCCACCCGCCATATTTCCCGCGATTCCGCCGTACTTAACCGCATGAATGGTTGCTTCGAGCGCACCGCCTGTCAAACAAAGTGTTCGTTCAATCATTTTCGGAGTCCATGGGGTAAGACCAATCCTTCGCATCTCTTTCTCGCTCAATTTTTGCTCAAGAAATTCTTCGACGTATGTTGCGTCATGAGCAAGGAGAAGAGAATCTTTTGAGATTTGACGAGGTTCTCGAATTGCAAACATATGAAACTGCTCGGAATCCCTTAGCCTGTTGAGAAGAATTTGATACCGCTCCCTCGGGAAGCGAGCATCCACATGAATTCCATCAGTGTACAATGGATGATACCAAAGATTGAACGATTGATTCGCTGATGCATTACCTAACTCGTTCGACGTCATCTGAATAACCAATCCAAGGGTGCTGTTGAAATCTCAAATAAATCACAATTAAATGCGTGTTTGAAAAATTCGTTTTATTCCTCTTCTGTAGACTCGATGCCTGAATTGTAATCTTGTTCCAATTCCTGTACGCGTTGATCGGATATACCCAATGCTTTTGCCTGAATTTTAAGCATTTTTCGCTCGTCATCGGTAATGATGAAGTCTTCCATTGCAACCTTGTAGGCTTCCATATAGATCTGTTCTCTGTTGATGGCTAAGACCTCTGATTCCGTAATCTGTGCTTGGAGTTTGAACTCCTCGTATTGAATGACTCCGTCATCGTTCAAATCAATTGTATCAAACAATTCTTCTTGCGACTCTTGAGGTAATTTTGAAACCTCCGGGGCACTCGAGAATTCGTCCCTCGAAAGGACATCATCCTTGTTTTGGTCCATCTGATTAAACGCTTGTAAAATTTCACGTTCGTCGATGGGCGCTTCCCCAGTCGTGCTGAATATGCTCATCATATTGATGCCGCTTTTGCCGTACTTTCGAGCCAATTCGTTGTTGTCGCCGCTCTTCTCCAGCATTTCATCATACCATTGTTCGAGATAGGTTTTCCTGTCCGCAGTAATTCCGTATGACTTGGCTTGTAAATCAAGCATCATTCGTTCATTTTCTGTAATCGTTTGATCTTTCTTTGCCAAGAAATACATTTCGAGGTATCCCAATTCCTCCTTTGTGTGCGATTCGGGAATAAGTCGTGTTGAGACACCACCCAATGTTGCGATGATGGGTTTTCGAAGCAACAGGAAAGTCATACCGATGAAGACGCCTCCAATCCAGCCCTGATTAAAAACGGACTCCATAAGCTCGGTACTGACCAAAAACAGGATGGCTCCAGACCCGGCAAAGATAGTGGTTGTGAATGTCTTTCTCAGTTGCTCGTCGATGCCAAACATATCATTTTTCACCACTGCGTAGGTGAAAATAACTCCTTCAAACAATGCAGCGAGCACGACTGCTGTAGGCATTAGTGGGGGTAAGAACATGAGCGTGCTTGACAATGGAAACTCTGGATTAAATGGACTTACATTCAAGTTCGGGGCTGAACCGATGAGCAATATCATCCAAAAGAGAATCAGTGTCGTTGTGACTTGCATGACTGTTTTACCAAGGAAACCCAATCGAACCGCTCGAACTTCTCCTTTCAGATTTGTATCCTCAGCTTCATCGATTCGATTTCGTGAACGTGTTAATGCAATCGTTGCGATAATGGCACCAATGAGAGGGATGAACAGCAGGATTCTACTCAATGGACCGAGCACGACATTCGTGAATGTCATGGGGTAGATCGACTCGTACTCCTGAACGCACACAACATCGAACGGCAGTGGCTCACCGGAGACGGTGGAACCTATGCCAGGGCCTACACTTTCGCAATAAATCCAACTGATGTCCCCAATCGAGGTGTTGGTACCTCCCATGAAGTAGCTCACTGTTAAGATAAATGTCAAGCAAAACACTGGCAAAATGTACAGTCCATGGAACTTGAAGAATCCAGATATTCTTTTTGCCCACTGCCTTTCACTGTAAAACGTAGCAGCGGCCATGTAAAGAAAGAACAACTGTAGGGACATTGTGTAGTAGACAACCCGTCCAGGCCTCAACACACTCAACATCTCTTCAGGCCAAGCATAAACCCAGAACAACATTGAGGTGAAACAACGTAATGCTTCTGTGACCAGCATCAAAGCCATAAATCGGTTTTTTGCTTTGCCAGAATTCGCTTTTAGAATAAGGTAGGCGAGGAACAACAAAAAGATCCCTGATAAGATGCTGAAAATAGCAAGCATGTGCCAATATCCGATGAAATGCCCGAGTGTACGAGAATAATATTCGAGAGGTGCGCCAACATCTCCCATGGTTAATTCTCAATCTAAGGATATATTATTTTAGCGATTTTGCGCAGAAAAGATTCCGAGGCGTCAAGCATAGCAGTGTTATGGTCATAGATAGGCTCAATTACATAGGGGCAATCTAGCGAATCATGCGAGACCTGCGTTTTTCACTTGGTTTGTTCTTAATCGTCCTTTCAATACCATTCTTCTCATTTTCTGGAGATTTACGTCTCGAATGCATTCTGAACGACACCGGCAGCTGCGACGTTTACAAAAACATCCAAATCGGTTCCTTGGCAACAATGACAATTGGAATGCTTCTAGCTATCTTATCACGTCCTGGTGGAACCGGAATTAAAGCCATTGACGATTTTGATGAGGGTAAAGTGTTCGATACTTTTGATGACGCCTTTAATGATGAGCCACCGAGCGATGCGAGGGGTGTGCTGAAAGAGGGTTACGAGTGGTTGGAATATCCTGCCGGATCAGAGACATGGTACACACGACCCGAAACAGGCGGGCCTTGGACAAAATACCACGGCTGATGATACGCTTCACTAACCCTTGCAACACTTGTTTATCCTTGTTGCAT
>JAKUNY010000024.1:0-10437 GCA_022451765.1 Candidatus Poseidoniaceae archaeon | reverse complement strand
TGAACTAAACTTGTGAATTCGCAACGTATACACGAGTTTTTCCTCGGTCAAAACACTGATGCGTTCTTGAGACGTATTGCGATTAACTTCGCAATTTTGGGCTTCCTTTTGCACCTATTGTTCTGCGTATTGTATGATCTAAGTTTTATTGAATCCTCAGATTTGGACTCCTTCATAGATTCTTATCTCGATGCACTTTACACCCCATTTTCCATTATCCTAGCCTACGAAGTTTACGAATTGATACGAGCAATTCCTGAATCTTTCTCCAATTCGATTGGAAAACAATTCGAGGTTGTAACACTCCTTGTCGTTCGAGATATTTTCAAGAATCTTGCTGACATTGGTGACGCAGACAACGTTTCCATTGACGCTGATGTAGCATTCATCGCCATGGAGGCTGTGGCGTTCGTTATCCTGTTCGGGACTGCGTTGTATTTTCGACACCAAACCTCTGTAGCAAAGAAACCTACTCAACAAGATGAATCGGTTCGGGCATTCGTGCAACAAAAGAAACACCTTGCCTGTGGTTTGGCAGTGGTCTACATATTCGTGGCATTGTATTCTTTCACCACTTGGCTAACGGGTGTTGTTGACGGCGATACTGGACTGAGTCGAACCGTCTTCTTCTCCGATTTCTTCACTTGGTTAATCGTCTCTGACATTGTTATACTGCTCGCATCCTATCGCCACATCACAGATTTCCCCCAACTAGCACGAAACACCGGATTTATTCTCTCCACAGTCATTATTCGCGTTGGGATTGGAATCCCTGGATATACAGGAGCGGCACTCTTTATCCTATCAGCAGCACTTGCTGCATGTGTTCTCCGGCTAAGTCTCCACGACAATCCAACAGATGAATCCGAATGAAGGTCGGAGCGGACGAAGCTCAAACAGTGCTGCACCGCTTTGGCAAGATATGATATGTGTGAGAATTCAGGTTCTTTCATGCTGAGAAGACGGGTTATCGTCCTCGCCATTTTGTTGCTTCTCTTTTCGATGCCGTCGTATGCTTCAGAAGCAAAAGAATCAGAAATTGTGGAGCAATTTGGTGTTGGGTTTAATGAGGTCACCATCGCTGATTCATCGGATTACCTCGACGATCCCCGGGACTTAGAATTTCATCCAGGTCGAGCAAATGAGTTGTGGATAGCAAATCGAGCAACGGACACAATCACCATTGTTGAGAACACCGGGCTCGAAAACCAAACCTCGCAGAACCGAGCCGATTCACATAGGAATCACTTCTTAGAAGAGGTAAGCGCAATTTCATTCGGCGCCTATCACCCTGAATTTGACTACCAATGGGGTTCAGCACAAGAATCGAGGAATACCTACGACGGCCAAGCAAATCCAAATAATTTCATGGGTCCGGCGCTGTGGCCATCGTCCTTGAGCCACTTTGCCATCGAAAACCAAAACACTGGCAACGGCTTGCTCGGTAGTCACATCGATATGCTCCATGAGTCACCGTATGGTGTTGGAATCGCTCATGACTATGACAACGTGTACTGGTACAACGATGGGTATTACGGTGAGCTTGTTCGTTATGATTTCCAAGAAGACCATGACACTGGTGAGCACGATCACTCAGACGGTATCGTCCGTAGATACTCCGACGTTCAACTTACGCATTCCTATGGAACACCGAGCCACATGGTCATGGACAAATCAAACGGGATTCTCTACATCGCAGATGCTGGCGCAAATCGCGTCGTTTGGGTCAATACAGACGACCCAACGACCACATCAACCAACATCATGGACGATGCGTCGCGACTTGAGCCATTGGCTGAATATTCTCGTATTGGTGGTGTGGAATGGGGAATCTTAGCAACTGGCCTAAACCTACCTTCCGGTATTGCGCTTGCTGATGGACAACTCTTTGTCTCGGAAAATGGTAATGGAAAGATTGTCGCTTATGACTTGGCCTCCGATGGAAAGAGCGCTGTCCAACTCGACAAAATTCAAACAACTGCTACCTCAATTATGGGGTTAGAAGTCGGACCAAACGGTCACCTCTACTACGCTGATAACGGTCAAGATGAGGTTGTTCGAATCGATCCATACACCGATGAAGACGGCGATGGTGTTGGGGATGAAGTTGACAATTGTCCAAGCATCGCAAATCCACTTCAAGCCAACTATGACAACGATTCGATGGGCGATGTCTGTGATGCTGATGATGACAATGATTTGGTCGTCGATGTGAACGACCAATGCGCTCAAGGGCAGCTAGCGTGGACATCATCACTCGCAAATGATGATGATGGAGATGGGTGTTTCGATGCGACAGAAGATTTGGATGACGACAACGACGGCATCAGCGATGGCTCAGATCTTTGCCCGGTTGGTGACTTAGGGTGGACGTCCTCAGTCTCAACCGACTATGATGGTGACGGCTGTCAAGACTCAATGGAAGATGTTGATGATGACAATGACCGTATTTGCGATGCAAATGAGGTGAGCAGTTCTTGGGCTTGTGCCCCATCGACAGCGAGTGTGGATTTGTGTCCACAACGCTCTCTTGGCTTCTTCTCAAACAATCAAAACGACGTCGATGGAGACGGATGCGAGGATGCGACTGAAGACATGGACGATGACAACGATGGATTCAGCGATGATGTTGATGATTGCCCATTGAGTTCTGGGTCAAGTTCCATGGGATCTCAACTTGGGTGTAGTGATTACGATTCGGACGGGTACAGTGATTCCATCGATGTGTTCCCTGCAGAGTCAACACAGTGGATTGATTCAGATGAGGATGGTTATGGTGACAATCTAGACGGTTTCGAAGGCGATGCTTGCGTGAATGTTGCAGGCGATTCGACTGAAGACTCGTTCGGTTGCCCAGATGCGGATGGGGATGGTTGGTCAAATCTCAATGATGCCTTCCCCAATGAATCCTCACAACATTCCGACGAAGATGGTGACGGCTTTGGAGATGCGGTTGATGGATATCAAGGGGACGACTGCCTTGGTGTTCCAGGTACATCAACAGAGGACTTTTTTGGGTGTGAGGATTCAGATAGCGATGGATGGTCGGATCTGAACGATGACTTACCCCAAGAACCAACGCAGCACAGTGATGCAGATGGTGACGGCTACGGTGATAATCCGCAAGGAGTAACACCAGACAGCTGCCCAGAAATTTACGGTCTTTCTTCAGTCAATCGATATGGCTGTCCTGATGTGGATGGAGACGGCTGGGAAGACCGGTCCGACGCATACGTCAACGATGCTCGATTCTGGTCGGATCAGGATGGAGATGGATACGCTGACCAACAGGGGACAAACCTCTCTGATGATTGTCCAGAAACATTTGGCACATCTGTAGAGGACTACGTTGGATGTTTGGATTCTGATGGTGATGGATGGTCCGACCAAACCGATGCTTATCCAAACGATTCTTCCAAGCATCTTGCTTCAAATCAATCTACTGAGGGTGATGCCTTCCCACTGATTGGTCTTGGACTCCTTGTACTCGTACTACTGATGGTAGGAATCCTACGAAAGAAGACGTCAATAGAGCAAGAATTTGACTTCATAGCACCACCAATACCTCAACCTCTTCCTAGCGCTCCGCCTCTTCCTCCTGAGGGATTACCAGCCGGATGGACCATGGAGCAGTGGGCGTATTACGGAGAAGATTACCTGAGCCGAGACAAGTAGAAATGCCACAATGACTCAAATATTACCACCCCGAGGTGGGGGCATGAGCAAGAAATTCTTCATCAAAATTGTAACAGACCCGGACGTTGATCTCAGAAAGTGCATTGTTGGCATAGCCTGCGCAGCACAAGCCATTAACGATGGCTACGATGTGGACGTTTTCTTTGCAGCAGATGGAGTAAAAATGATTCATGCCGCTTTCATTCAATCCGTAAATGAAAAAGGATCGATTCCGGATGGTATGATTTACGATATGTTGAACACCATCACCTCAGGAGCTTCCAAGGTTTACTGTTCAACAGGTTCGCAAGCAGCGAACGGTGTCACGAAAGAGAACGCTCATGAAATGCTCCTCGAGGGTTATTCGGATTGGATGACATGGAGTGGCCCTCCTGGCGTCATCGAACTTAGTGCTGCTTCGGATGTTCAATTGGTCTATTGATGCGAAGATTGTCTGAGTGAAAGCAATTCACTTGGAATTCTGTACGTGTACGTAAATCCCTCCCCAATGCGGGTTAATTCTTCAAGCAGTTCATCGAACTCAACACGTTGAAAAGTTGAATCAAGGTCATGCAGTGGCATGTTTGCTGCCATTTTACCATCTCTCGACAATTTGATTCCAGTGGGTACATGCGGTTCAATTGACGAATAGGAGAGGATTTCTCCCGAAGCCTCTGTACTTCCTAACCCATCAAACATCTTTTCGAAATGTGTCCGAATTTCGTCCCATTGGTTAACTTCGATCTTCATGGATCTTCACTGTATCTTTTTGCATAAAGTTGTTGCTTTGTGTCGTAGCCTTGATGCACCACCAGCGTATCGGGTAAACATGGCGTCACTGATCCTGATGCGGCATGGGCAGTCAATGTGGAATGCTGCGAACCTGTTTACAGGTTGGGTTGATGTCCCTTTGACGCAGGTTGGGATTGATGAAGCAATTGCCGGTGGTCAGAAACTCGCTGATGTACAAATCGATGAGGTTCACACCTCCACACTCATTCGAGCGCAAATGACAGCAATGCTCGCGTTAAGCCAACACAACAGCGGAAAGACGCCTGTTTTCCAATACTCAGATTCTGGCGAAGTGATAAGTGATGACGAGCGGAAAATGGTTGAATGGTCGCAAATGAACGCAGGTTCGGATGTCTCAAACATTCTACCTGTGTATGTTTCGTGGAAGTTGAATGAACGCATGTATGGTGACCTTCAGGGCATGAACAAACAAGCGACACGGGACAAGTTTGGCGATGAGCAGGTCAAAATTTGGCGTCGTTCCTACGACACACCTCCTCCTAATGGAGAGAGCCTCGAATTAACTGCTGCTCGAACGATTCCTTACCTTGAATCAACCTTACTTCCAGCATTCGATGAAGGAAAAAATCTCTTTATTGCAGCACATGGAAATTCTCTGCGCAGCATTATTATGCATCTTGAGGGATTGAACAAAGAAGAAGTTCTTGCATTGGAAGTTCCTACCGGCGTGCCAATGATCTATGAATTTCAAGACGAACGATGGATTCGAACGATGGGGTGAAAAACATACTTCTTGATTGGCGATTTGATGGATTCCCAGGTCGGGTTCTCTGGGTTGATTTGACCCGAGGGACGACGGAATCCAGGGATATCCCGCATGATTGGTTGATTGAATCAATGGGAGGGAAGGGCCTTGCAACCCGACTTTTGGTCGAATGGGACACAACCGATTACGATGCCGCCATGAAATTGAAACATCCGGTCGCCGATCGAGTCGACGCAGCGCGACATCCGACAAACCCTCTGTTGTTCATGACTGGGCCATATCAAGCCAGTACAGTCGGTTCCTCTGGCCGAGCGGTTGTTGTTGCTCGCTCACCCTTGACTGATCTCTACATCGATACCTACATCGGAGGGAACATCGGCCACACCCTGCGTCAAGCAGGATGGGATGGCCTGTTCATCACTGGAGCATCTGAGAATCTCTGCCGACTCGAAGTTGTTGACGGTCACGCTGAATTGCATGACGCTCAGGAATTGAAAGGAATGACCACCTGGCAAGTTGAACAAACCTTGGAAGGAAGGGGCGACTGTCTGTCGATTGGACCTGCAGGCGAAAGCGGAGTTCGAATCGCCAGCCCGTTGACTGCAGGTCGTCGTGCTGCAGGACGCGGGGGAACCGGAGCAGCGTTTGGGTTCAAAAATCTCAAAGCTGTTACTGTAAAATCGACCACAAAAGAGACAGTTCGATTTGCCAATCAAGCTACGCTGAAATCCGCTGTGAAGGTGCAACGACAAGAGATGGGGTTGAGGAGACGATCAGGCGACCCCTTCTATTCATTCGGGACCAGCAGAGGCCCAATTTATGCATCTGAAAACGGTCGAATGCCGACAGCGAATTACAGTTCAACAAATGCAATGATTCCTGATTTCTCCGAATTAAAGGTCAGCGGAGGACAAGGTGGCGTCGTTCCCTCCGAAGGAAATCCTGTTAGCATTACAACTGAACTCGACACTCACGAACTCTCTGGCGAGCATTGGCATGAATCTCTTCCGGAAGCGAAACAATCCGCTTGTTGCGCACCCTGCCCGATTGCCTGCGAAGCTGCCGATCGACCGACAATCAACGGCGAGAAAATCCGGAAACGGCCTATCCACATCGACCGAGTAGATCGCCCTGAGTACGAAACACTCGCAATGTTAGGTGCAAACCTCGGACTCACCAGTTCGCTTGATGTTATGGACGGAAACGATGCTTGCAACCGGCTCGGAATTGATACAATTTCAGGTGGCGCTGCATTATCCATCGTTTGCGAGTTGGTCGAGCATGGATGGCTTCCCGACACATGGGCAGATTATTTCCATGCCCCGTTTGATTTTGGTCGATACAAACAAGGTGATGTTGTTCCGTGGCAATTTGGGATTCCAGAATTGCCACCCCTTGCTCTTGCAATGTTAGCAAACGCAAAACCTGGAACATCCGATTTGTTCTCGACACTTACTAGTGGCGCCGTTGTTTTTGCAGAACATGTTGAACGTGTGACGGGCCATCCAGCAACGCGTCTGACTGCGCACTGCAAAGGACTTGATTTGCCCGCATGGGACCCCCGAGGAAAGCGCGGGAATGCAATGGCATACATGACCGCAAATGTTGGTGCTTCCCACATGCGAGCAGGTTACAGGCAACCGACGGGTTTGCCAAACGAATCAGCGTTAGATCTCATGCAAGAGTTGGTTGAGAGCCAAGACAGCATCGTTATTCGAGATTCAATGATTTTGTGTGCCTTTGCCAAAGGGGCAACACCGGATGCGGTGATGGTTGATGCTTGGAATGCAATCACTGGTGACGATGCAACATGGGATGACTTAATGCAACGAGCGAGTCAGCAGTGGAATCTTGCTCGAACTTGGAACGTTGAACATTGGAATCGATTGGGTGTTGAGCCAAAGGAGGCTGATTTACTCTCATGGCGGTTACGCAATGAACCAATACCTGCGGGGGTAGCAGCAGGCATGGTATCGTTTGTCGATGAACAAGACGAGAAAGCCTGCATGCAGGAGTACTATGCAATAAGAGGCTGGGATGAGAATGGTAGACCATAATCGGGTTTTTGTATGAATCCAAAGTTGACGAAAGCAATCCTTCTCGTTGTCCTGTTGGCATCGCCTTGGTTGTTTGTACAAGGATGGATTTTTGTTGCTGCCCAAGATGAGCCAATCTCCTCAATGGAAACCTGTTCAGAGACCAGTGCGAATTGCGCACATCTTGGTGGAGGTATGGATTATCGCATGGAATCTTTACCCACCATTCTTGAGCGTTCCATGGAAGATGTTCGCTCAGATCTCTCCGCGTACGTAACCGATTGCAACTGTGATGTTTTAGATGAGGATGAAACAGATTCAACCTATTTTCTCCATTTTGTTGAGCATACATCTTTCTGGTTGTTTCCTGATGACGTGCTCATTTCCATCGAAATTGCTGGTCAAAATACGGTAAAAATTGAACTTCATTCCGAGTCACGCTTGGGTCTAGGTGACTTGGGCGTTAATCCTGAGCGACTTGAACGAATTCATGATCAACTCGATCCTTGAATCAAATCATCCCAGCCGTATGGGTAACCGCTCTCATCAATGAGAAGAACATTAACACCGAGTCCTGATTTGTGGAAGGCAATCAGTTGTATATCGTGAATTGCATGACCGGTAGGAGCAAAACCAAGAATTGGAAGTTGTTTTTGAGAAAACCATGAGCGTTTTGCTTTCACTGCATGGTCTGTACCAAGACTTCGGCGTGTACCATCAACATCATCGAACCATGGGAGTGGGCCTTCCGGAGAGAATCGCAATCCAAGAATCATATCGACCCCGGTTGTTTCTTGAGCAGCGTCTGTGTCGGCGCCACTCGGAATCGCAGGTGCATTCGGATGTGTATGCAGCCAATGTGTAAATCGGCCTGCTCTTGAACCGCGTTGTCCGGAAAACAAATCATCGGTCCATTCTTCAGGTAAATGATGAACAGAATAGGAATCTCCTCGATTAACCACATGCGCTTCTTTGACAACGTAACCTTGACCTCCAAATAGATTTGAGACACATTCCTGCCCTTCAAACGCATACTCGACTTCTTCGATGTTCTTTCTGTCGGCATTTACGTCCAAGCCTACAAGAATTTCATCAGGAAGCGATTGAAGGGCCCAGATAACGAGGTCTCGAAAAAGAGGGCCTGGTAGATGCAATTGTGCTGCATAGGCATGCCGCATCGAATACGATTCAGCGTTGTATGAACGCATCGCTTCAACCAACCAAGTCTCGACCACAACAACGCCACTGCATCATCCTTCATGAAGGGGCGGTTGAAGGAGAATCCTTGAAAACACAGGAGACCAAGCGCACCGCATGGCGAAGAAGAAGCGAGGTGGGTTTAGCCGATTCATCGGCGCTCTCACCGGAACGCCATACGAACGCCTTCTCAAGCAAGTTGAGAAACTTGCAAACGAGCATGCTGATGATGAGCGGAAACTCGCAAAAGCACTCAAAAAATTGGTTGACGTGGTAGGAACCGCTTACGAGGAAGAGGAGATTGATGAAGATGAACACGATCTCGTCATCGAATCAATCGAAGAGGCAGATCCAAAAGCTCGTTCATTTCCAAAATTTGCTGAAGAGGATGCGTTCTATGCAAACGATGCTCCCGATGCACCTGAACTAAAACTCGGTAAGAGAAAGAACTTGGACGAGCTCATGATGTCGTCTGGAAAGGAATTCACGGGGAGCTTTGGTCGCGATGAATTTGATGAGTTTAAGGCTCGCATGAGCGATGATTTCTATGCGGATTCGGATGAAGCAATCCAAGCAGGCGACCATCAGGCCACAATCCGAACCGAGAATCGGGTCTTTGCGGATGAAGAAGATGATTTGCAAAATGTCAAGGCGATGATTTCCCAAGAATCCGGTCTTTCTGAGCCAACATCTGTTGAAGAAGCAGAAGAAGAATCCTTTGAGGACGATGAAAACTATTCCATTGATGAAGACGGGACGGAATGGTTCCAAGACGATGACGGTTACTGGTGGTACCGTGAAGACGGTCAAACCGATTGGCAGCCTTACGATGAGGATTGAGTCTCAACTACCTCGGCCAGATGTCTAAGTCTGCGAGTTGAAACTTCACAACGCCAATATCTGCACCGAGCAGAACCATGTCTTTGTTTCTACTCGTGTCGCTCGACATGGCAACAATGGTTTGTGGCCGATTCACGTCGGAGGATAGCAAGGATTCCAACACCTGAAGACCGGTTTTTGGAGGCATGTAGTGGTCCAATAACAACACATCGGGAGCGAACCCCTGGATGTGTTTGAGAGCCTCATTTGAGTTCCAGTTTTGTTTGATGACAAGTTCGCTTACCTTGACACCGCCAGCTGTCAGTATAGATTCAATGTCGTAATGGTCCTCAAAGGCCAGCACGCGCATTTATGCACCTCATTCTGGGATATCTTGTTGATCCCACCAAGGTGGTGCGAGGAACCATGCTTCATGATTCGGAGGTCGATCAATCAGAGGTAAACCGATTGTACCGCCGTCAATGGAAAGTCCACCAAGCGGGTTGGTTGCACAGGGCCCAGGAAGGTAATCTTCTCCATTCTCGGTCAACTCGATTCGTAGTGAGTTTCCTGCTGGAACGATGACATCGAGCGGATTGAATTCCATCAGCATGGTGTATGAAGAAAACGGACTGGCTGGATTCGCATTGTATCCCCCGTCACGATAGCGTACATCCATGGTTGCGTGTCCAAGGCGAAGATCGAGTGTATCATCGTACAGTGTTGCGAAAATCTGTCCTCCGTTGCAGGCTTGTGTCGAGACATCAAGGTGCAATGTTGGAAGACCAGAGATATGCACACCATTCTCGTAAACTTCACTTGCTAGCGTCACGGAACCACCCAATCCATTCACCACTCCACTACCACTCCACTCGGTCCCGATGGATTCAAGCTGCCACATCATGTCCTCTGGAGGCCATGTTTCTTCGACGTGCCATTGCCCATCATGGGTTTGAATCTGGACCATTGGCTCGGGCTCTTCACCGATGTCCTTGAGATAGTATTGGAACCAACCAAACAATTCAACGGCCCAATCCATGCTGCTCATATTTGGATAGGCCTCACCCCCATAACCACTGCCGAGTTCACTGTGTCGGTCAGGTTGGTCAGGATAATTGTGAGCCCACTGCCCAGCGATGGCTCGTGGATTGATTCCAGCATCTCGCATTAGTGGCTAGGTTGGGAAGGCGT
>JAKUNY010000239.1 GCA_022451765.1 Candidatus Poseidoniaceae archaeon | reverse complement strand
CCTCATTCGAGCCGTGATGTCTGCCCTCCTGACATCCCATGGTTTGCGGCCCGATGTTGAAGTCATTCTTCACTTACAAGGCGGACCGGGGCCGAACCGTAGGTTGAAATTTGTTGGTTCGGAATTACGAGGCTTTCATGCTGAAGAGCGAAGCGTTGCTGGTTTGATTGCGAAAGCGATTCAACAACCGATGCCCGCTATTGGACAGTGGACTGAGCGCACTCCAGGACTGTACGATGGAGGTGGGAAATTGTCGCAGACACTCAAGGAATGGAGCGATTCTGTTGTCGTTCGACTTGACGCAGACGCAGAGCGACTGTGGAGAGAGGGCGGTTCGATTCCAATTTCTTCAGAGCCAAATCATCCATCGGTCGCATTCTTACTCGGCGATGACCAACCGCTTGAGACGGATGAAGGTACAGCCAGATCCCTCGGGTCGACTTGGTTGCAAGGGCATCATGCCATCGCAATTTGCCATTTTTTACTCGATGAGGGCGTCGAGCTCAACCTTTGAACCAAGTGGGGTGACCTGATGCATCCTGACGAAGGGCAAAAGCAAGCAGTTCATCGTCCAACGTCAGTGGATGTGTTTGAGGCCAAGTTGGAAGTGAGGATATACTTGCATATCCTGCAGCGACAGAATCACAGTCACCCCTATCGACCATTTCGTTGTCGATGTAGGCAGCACCTATGGTGAAGATTGACTCGACGGATCCTTGGTCGCTTTCAGCAAATTTGACTGCATTTCGATACCATCGCATGCCCAACCGGGTTGTTTGATAGGACCGATTCCACTCTGGAGGAACGTTGAGATTGAGCATAAGCTCGCCATGACGAAATGCGCTCATAAGTTGTTGATCTGCTTCACCCTGCGAGCGTTGAGCTGCTTTCTTTGGCCAAGCAGAAACATGTTTTGCGCGAGCATCGATGTGAGGGCGGCAAAGATTCTTTGGTGTTCTTGGAACAAGTGGAA
Organism: Candidatus Poseidoniaceae archaeon; assembly: GCA_022451765.1. Taxonomy (GTDB): domain Archaea; phylum Thermoplasmatota; class Poseidoniia; order Poseidoniales; family Poseidoniaceae; genus MGIIa-L2. The sequence continues at coordinate 1,274 of JAKUNY010000239.1, read as the reverse complement.
GAACACGTTGAACAAGTTCTACCGTCGCTTCAATGCCGACCTGCATACCTGAAGGGTCAAATGAAGTATAGGAACTTGCTATTGCTGGAAGACCATACAGGCCTGCCTCTCTCGCTGCACCCATGGTTCCACTGTGGTAAGAGTCTTGAGAGAGGTTCGGTCCTAAGTTAACGCCAGAGAGGACCAAGGAAGGTTCAACATCGGGTAAAACATGTTTGAGACCGCCATCCAATGCAACAATCATCGTGTCGCAAGGAGTTCCATCCAGGGCGAACAAATGCACGCCAACCGTCTCGTCCAAGTCCCATTCTTCAATCAATTCACGACTGATGTGCAAATCGATCGGTTTACGGAGGTTCAATTGCATGCGGGATGCTGACTTGTTTGTTGAAGGAGCAAAGGCTACAAGTGGAATTCCTGCTGAATTCATCGCTTTGACAAGATGCTCAAAGCCAGGAGCTTCAATACCATCGTCGTTGGTCAACAAGACCCACTTCTTCTCATTCATTCATCTACCTCTAAACGATACGTGTTATCAATTGATGTTTGCTTCGTGAATGTTTTGTCACGTGTTTCAGTTTGTTGTTTGCTTCTTGTTACTTGAGACGGATTCAAAACAACCGATTCTGGATGACTCGCAGGAGTCTCCTTCGCTAACGGTTCTTTGACGTTCGAGGCAAGGTGTTCACCGTAAACAATTGAAATGATTCCGACCATGAGAATCGGCCCTCCAATCCATGTCCATAGACCAGGAATCCCTGTTGAGAAGAACATCCATCCTATCAGGGAACCAAGCACGGGTTCGAGAGTGACGCTGATCGAAATAAGCAATGGGGAGACGTACTTTAAGCAGTAATTGAGACCTGTATGCCCCAACACTCCAGCGATGATAGCAAGAAGTACAAACCAAACCAGTGTCGAATGTCCGAAGTATCCGAATGCTCCAAACTCAGCAAAATTTGACTCGAGCAGCCATGAAGCAGGAATCAGGAGGAATCCACCGATGAGCGTCACTGGAAAAGCATAGAGAAACAGTGGCATCCAATCACGGAGGATGCGTCCACACACAATGTAACCTACCACGAAGACCGCCCCAAGAAAAGCGAGTTGATCCCCAAAAAACGTCACAGAACGATCACCCTGTACATCCCCTGCGTCGAGCATGGAGATGGCAGCACCAGCAAATGCTGCAATTCCTCCAAGAAGCTCCAATCGGTTTGGTTTGCGTACAAAGGAGAACATACCAATGAGTATCACCAATGGATGAGCAGTAA
>JAKUNY010000238.1 GCA_022451765.1 Candidatus Poseidoniaceae archaeon | reverse complement strand
ACAAAACAAGCGCTCACAAGGGGTCGCAGTCCGTCCTAATCGTCCCTACCGTTGGAGACAAACCAGAATCTGAGTCAGGAATCTCTCCAGCGCCGCTTTTGGACAGATCTGAGGAAGACATCTTCGTACGATTCTGCTTGTCCTTCGAGCGTGAAGTTATCGAGAACTCGCTTACGTCCTGCCTTTGCTTTCTTCATGCGTTGAACGTGTCCGTTGAGTTCGTCGCAGACTGCTTTTGCAAGTCCAACGAAATCGCCACGGTCGAAGAGGCCTCCAACTGTGTCATCGATCATTTCAGTCAGTGGAGCCTGGTCAACAGTGACGACAGGCGTTCCTGAGGCGAGAGCTTCGAGTGGAATGAGTCCTTGACCTTCGTAATAGGATGGGAAGACGACCAAATCTGCTGAACGATAGTGTTGGGCGAGGTCTTCGAACGACATTGCACTCTTGATGAAAAGGGATTCGTTGACACCTAGTTCTTCTGCAATTTTGAGGAGTTTCTTCTTCATGTGCCCTCGGCCTACGATGACAAGTTTGGCATTCTCGTGTTCTTTCAGTATGAGAGGAAGTGCGCGAAGAAGTGAGACGTATCCTTTCCGTGCAACAAGCCGACCGACTGCGAGAATCATCGGCGTCTTTGTCTTTGGATCGTAATTGAGTGCTTCTTCATCTGCACATCCATACTCTTTACGAATGCGCTCGTGAGCGAGTTGTTCCCCTTCATGATCCTTGTTTGGTGGTCTGAAGACCCGGTCGTCGCATCCATTGTGGATGACTTCAATATCCGAGTCTTCTGGAATCTTGTAGAATTCGTGGAATTCTTCTTTGGTTGAACGCGATACTGCAACGCAGCATGTTGACTCAAGGACGCCTGCACGCTCATATCGAGCATACCATTTAGCGGTGAGACGAATGGCGAGATCGTTTGGATTCCTCCATGTAGCTGCCTCTCGATTCAGTGCAGCTCGACGGACGCCTTCACGTTCACCAATCCAAGATCCGTGAAGTGTACTTACGACTGGAGCGATGTTGTCTTCGATGTAACGAAACTGTTTGCGATTCCATGAGACAAGGGGTAAATGGACGCTAACAACATCGATTGATCTCCGCCGTTTTAGTTGATTGATTGCCTTGATGGCGTGCTTACCGAAGGAGGTTGTGAACGACATCGGCAAAGGAGCCCAACGAACTGGAATAACTTCAACGCCGGTTTGCGTTGGAGGCATTTGCTTGTGCTTTCGAGTGATGACGGTGACCTTGTGTCCACGTTGTGCCATATGGCCCGCTAAATGGTAAACGACAGAGCCCATACCACCCCATCGTGGAGGGTACTCACCTGAGACCATCACGATGTGCATGATTGCTCCAGTGAACAATGTTGTTTGAAACTAACGTGAGAATTTTCTTGTTTTCATCATAAATTTACTTAACATTTATTAACTGTGACTCCGTACGATATACGCAACGGAGGAAAAACCATGCCACAACAGTTGTTCTGGAGGGATTGTCATCGCAGTCAATCCGAGTTTCGTTGCCACCGGTGATGTGCAAGGATCAGCGGCGCAGACTGACATGTCTGTGAATACAAAGGGGATATGGTGTAATGGATAGCATAGGGGGTTTCGAACCCTTAGACCCCGGTTCGATTCCGGGTATCTCCGCCACACTCAATAAGGAGGATGAAAGATGAAAAAAGAATACAAAATGCCAGAAGAAATACTGAACTACAACGATAATTGGAACACTGTAAGTGGACTCATGGAGGTTTTTCATGCATACAACCAACAGCAACAGGATGAGGGGAAACCGTGGTCGAAATGGCCTGATTGGGAGTTGTGCCTTACCGACATGAAACATGAATTGCATTTTGATGATGAGAAGGATTCAGAATCAGTGCATGCACAAAGAAAGCACTGGTTGGCTGTGATGCAGCTAATCTATAACCATGAAAGAATTGAATACGATGAATACACGATCGCAATTCAAGGAAAACATGGGAACACATTCTCGTTCGATGTGTTTCTTGCAGAAGAATGTTGGACAGATCCTGGTGCTGTAGAAAAACACCTGAGATTGAACAAGCAAGCAAGGAAAGCTTACGATGGTGAAGCATGGAAATTTAATACGAAGATATACTTCATGACAAATGCAATTCTGCACTCACTCGGAGAATATTGGACCTGTCCAAAGCACGTTGCTGAACATGGAGGTAAAGCACCACATTACACTCATGGGTCAACTTTTTGCTTC
>JAKUNY010000237.1 GCA_022451765.1 Candidatus Poseidoniaceae archaeon | reverse complement strand
CATTACCTCAAGGATTCACAAGGTAACGATGTCGAGCACATAGCCGAGGAAGGCGGTGGCGGTCATGGTGACCACGGTGACCATGGTGACCATGGCGATGATCACGGCGATGACCATGACGACCACGGTGACGATGAAGAGATGACTCCAGAAGAACTTCTCGAAATGTTGGATTCAGACGGTGACGGTATGCTTACTTGGGACGAATTTACTGTTATCATGACTGATGATGACGACCATCACGAGGCCTGTCATGACGCAAACACTCACGAAACGCACGATGAATACACAAACCAAGCAGACTGTGAAGCTGCTGGGCACATGTGGATGGAAGGCGATGATGATCACGATGACCACGGAGACGATCACGATGACCATGCTGGAGAAGACGATGTGCACATTGACGATGAAATGATGGAAGTCGTTCATTCGATATGGAACGAATCCGATGCTGACATGGATGGTAACCTCTCTGGAACCGAACTCGTTGAATTCATCCACGATATGGACATCCTCTTCGAAGCAGAGGAAGGTGTTGGTTACGCCACAATCCACATTGAAGCAGAAGGCGAATATGGATTCGCTGTTCCTGCTGGCGTTGACATGTACATCCTCATGGCTGGTGATGGACACGAAGGTCACGATGACCACAGCGGCCACGACGACCACGGCGATGAGCACGGAGACGATCACAGCGACGAGGATGGAGATGACCACAGTGATGAAGAAGAGGCTTTGGCTTACGACCCACACAGCTGGCTTGACCCTGTTGCGTACAAGACTCAGGTCCAGATCGTTCTCGATGAGATGAAGAAGGCCTTCCCTGACTTGGCTGACACATTCCAAGCAAACGCTGATGCATTCATGGCAAGTCTTGACGAGATTGACGCTAACTACGAAGCAGCCTTTGGAGCAAACGGAACGTGCACCAACCGAAGTGTTGCTGCCAACCACAACGCATACTCCTACATCGCTTACCGATACGACCTTCAGTTCGTCACCGTTCACGGACTCGACCCTGAGGGTGAACCAAGTGCAGCAGACATTGCTAAAGTTGTTGAGAAGATCGAGGAAGATGAAATCAGTGTTCTGTTTGTCGAAGAATACACCGATGTAACCGCTGTCAACAGCATTGTTCAGCAAACCAACGGCGTCTCAGTACAGGTATTGTACACGATGGAACTCCCACCAAAGGATTCCAACGATGACTATCTCTCATTGATGGATAAGAACCTTGAAAGCCTCAAGGCTGGATTGGGTTGCTGATTCCAGATCGAGTGATTTCGGAGGATGAATTATGTCCACTGTGGACTTGGTACCAATCATTTTTGTTGGTGGCGTATTTCTCTTCCTGACGTACAAGATCATTGCTGAATACGTTTCAGCCCACCGCATCGAGTGAATGTCCCCGGGATGTGTTGATACACCCTGAGACAAACCCGAGAGGCGGTTGGTGTGCAGGCGGATTCATCTAGTAGAATCAATCGCGTTGGCTCGATGTTGGAAGCAAGTGACCTGTACGTGAATCGTTCAGGCAGATTGGTTCTCGAGGACATTAACTTCGTGATTGAGAAGGGTGAATTCGTCGGAATCGTTGGTCCAAACGGTGGTGGAAAGTCCACTCTTTTGCTAACGATTCTCGGAATCCTTCAACCAACGAAAGGAAATGTAAGCGTTTTCGGATACGATCCTAAAACCATCAATTTCAATGGAAATGTTGGTTGGGTATCCCAGAGCGCAGCAAGCATCCCCACAAAAATGAGAATGACGGTTCGAGAGTTGATTTCACTTGGTACAATTTCAACACGGGATTTGTTTTCGATTAGGAGAAGGAAAAACGATGCGTCTGTCGTGAGAGCCATGGAACTTGTGGGATTGTCTGATCTTGCCGACATGGACATTGCTCGTTTATCCGGTGGACAGCGCCAACGTGCAGTGATTGGCAGGGCACTTGCCTCAAATGCGGAATTGCTCATATTTGATGAACCTCTTGTCAACGTTGATCGAGATTCCCGCAATGGTATTCTCAAGCTTCTTGATGACCTCTGTCACAATGAAGACAAAACACTGCTGATGGTTTCACATGATCTTACCGCAATTCGACAGTCTGCTCATCGGGTGATTTACCTGGATGGGAAAGTCCAATTCGATGGGAAAACGAGTGAAATCCCAGATTTGAGTGGACTCGCTGGGTTGGTTGGCCTCGAGGACGTCCACAAGCATGCGAATCAGGAGGAGGAATGATGCAATTAAGTG
>JAKUNY010000236.1 GCA_022451765.1 Candidatus Poseidoniaceae archaeon | reverse complement strand
CACTGGCAGCGGGGATTTGCTAGACTTCCCATTCCACGCCCCAAAGGATCAACCAATCTGGTGGTGCGACACCAAAATCAACGTTAATTTCTGGTTGCTGAATTGCATTTTGGACATCCTCAGGTGTAATTTCACCAAGGGCCAAGAGATGAAGCGCCATCGCTGTCCGCCGGACTTGGTTCCAAAGGAATGCTTCGCCAATAATTTCGAAGCCAACCGTTCGACCATCAACAACCCACGGAGTACATGACAGAACCGTTCGGATTGGGTTCTTACCGGGCTCCAAACGAGCGAAATTTCGAGCATCATAGGTACCCTCAAACAATTTCAACCATTCAGTAATTACCTCGCCTGGATCTTTCCAGAATTCAATACCTTCCAGTCTGTAGCGGTAGACTCGATGGACGGCCATTCTAGGATTCCAATCTGCATCAACTTCACGCACATCGAGGAAGGCAATTTCATTGGGCAAGAGGTCATCCACTGCGCGAACAAATTTACGCGGCGTGATGGTGTCCCACAATGAACGAGCGACTCGAACAGTCCCCCCATTGACACGGACGTGAACGCCGGCATCCGTTCGACTTGAGAGAACCAAATTATGTCCTTGTTCTTCCTTAGAAATCCAACCGAGTTTTTGGAAGGCGTGAATCAGTTCACCTTGGACGGTTCGAACATCGGGTTGAATTTGACTGCCATGAAAAGCATCGCCTAGGTAGCCAATTCGAAAATGCAGACGGGTTTCTGCATCGGACATGTCCGAGCCTCAATCATCTGATGTAAGAATTTCAGCTGCTTCTTCAGGCGTGTACCCAAGACCGCCCACTGCCCAAATCAATGCCTGCTTGACCCATGGTTGCACCATTGGATTTGCCTTTTCAGGATCAATCACTTCTATGGTGTCAACAATGTTTCGGGCTGCCATGTAGAGAACATCATCCGTGGGAATGTCAGCCATCTCCAATCGCCGGCTGTATCGTTGGAATTCCTTCACCGCTTGCGGTACTCGACGACATTCAAGAGCAAATGAGGCAAAATCTGCGATGTACTCATCGTTCTCTTCATCGATTTCCATAGCTTTCTTGTAGGACATCATGATTTTCGTACCGGGCACAACATCGTCTTGTTCCTCCATGTTGAGCATGTTGGCAAATTCAGCATACGTGTGTTGGAGGATTGCATTATCGCGGTTAGAACGAAGTTTGCTATCAAGATTCTCTACAGCACCCTTGAGGTCACCGGAACGGAACAATTCCATTGCTTCTGCCATTACATCGTCGCTCATCTTTCTCTCTCCATTTATCGCAAAAATCTGGGGTTCTTGAACACAACGGTTCATTCTTTTCCTTCGTTTTGTTCCATGAGAATGTCGGCTAAGTTATCCAATTTTGTCGATTGGCTGTGTTTTTTATGCATCTCATTCAGCAGGGTTTTGGTGTCCTCCCAACCTCGAATTTTGTAAAAACAGTGTTTTGGATCGGGTCGAACGGTTCGAATTGTTCGTTGATAAAACATCAGAGCGAAAAACGACTTCAGAAGGCTCTTGCCTGCTTTCTCTGCATTTGTGTCGTCTTCCTTTTCGGGTAGGTTTGGCGAAATTCCGACGCTACCACCTACGGATTCCTCGACGATTCCGACGCCAGAATCGGTGAGTATGGTGAGTGTAGCAAACCCTGTCATGGTGCCAAATGGTGTACGTTCGACTTGGACCTCTGAGATTCGATCGAATAAGATTCTTCGATGTGACCGACTGAGCAGGAAAGCATGCTTGAAAATAACTGCATTACTCGTATTTGCATAATCGAACCTTCGTTGATAGTAGAAGACCAACGCCCAATAAGTGAGTGTTAATGCCAAGCCTGAGATTAGGAAATTGTATTCCCAACCAAGGAATGGCTCGATGTCTGCATCTGAAAACAAATCTCGGACGAGTGCAATCAAGCCGTCGATTTGGATTAAAACAGGTAGCAAAGTGGCAAGAAGCAGCCATACTGTGACCCATCTACCCGATGTCGAAGTGTTCAGCATCCGATTAAACCATGTAAGTGTGGCCATCACGAGAACAAACCCTAGGGGAAGTTTTGACCCACCCAATCCCATAACCCAAACGAGAAATCTTGCCAGACCACCGGAATCTTCGTTCAGGAGTGAATCTGGCCTCCAGAACAACATGTGGATACCAAAGACAATCAATCCAAGCATGTACATGCTCATGAATCCAACTGGGCTTGGTGATTTGGTGAGGAGGACTTCCTCGCCTGCGATAAGTTTGAATCGGTTTTTCATAGCCTCATCGTCGGAGGAGGTTTTGGAGGCTTCGGA
>JAKUNY010000235.1 GCA_022451765.1 Candidatus Poseidoniaceae archaeon | reverse complement strand
GAAGTGTGTGGTCGGAATCTAGTCTCTTGCTCGCTTGAACTTGGTGGTAAAAATCCACTTGTGATTATGCCATCAGCAAACCTTGACAACGCCGTTGAGGGTGCTTATTGGGCTGGTTTCGGAACGGCAGGTCAAAGGTGTACTTCTCTAGGCAACCTCATCATTCACAAAGACATTTACGAAGAATTCGTTGGTAAGCTAATGGAAAGAGTACACACCACTCGAATCGGAGACTCACTCCAGCATGAAGGTGTTCTCTACGGCTCCATGCTCTCCGAAAAGTACGGAAAGGATTTCCTTGAAGTGATCAAGATTTGCGAGCAGGATGGCGCCACAAAACTCTACGGCGAAGGGCGAATCACATCCGACAATAAGCCCTCAGGATTTGTTGGGACACCTGAGGATGGTGTCTTCATGTGGCCACATGTATACGATGGCGTTACCGAAGACATGCGTTGCTTCCATGAGGAATTGTTCGGTCCTGCCGTGACCTTGGTCAAAGCAGATGATTTTGACCACGCCCTCCACTTGGCCAATGCAAGCCCGTACGGCTTGTCATCTGCTATCTACACAAACGATCGACTCGAAGCGTATCGCTTCAAGACAGGAATCAAGGCTGGAATGACAGGTATCAACAACTCAACCACTGGCGCAGAAGCCCATCTTCCATTCGGTGGAGTCAAAGGCAGCGGTAACGGTACGCGAGAATCTGGAATCTGGGTTATCGAAGCCTATTCTTACTGGCATGCGGTCAACGATGAACTCTCTGGAAAATTGCAACTTGCACAGATGGATGTTGATGAAATTGAGATGCTTGAAGCCGAAGTCCGATGGGACGAATTAGCCTAATCGTTCAAAACGCCTTCTTTTTTCTTTCAAAACGCTGCATGCGGCCGAAGGGCCAACCTCAAAGACCCCAAGATGTTGGGTCAACTAACTCCCCTGAATGGAGAGGGTGTATACCTATGGGCGAAGGCATCAAACTTCCCGTCATTAACGGACTCGGGCGTACTGACCGAATCGACAATTGGTGGGCCCAACCTTTCTGGATGGGGCTCGCTCTCACCGCTGCGCTCATCTACACAGCATGGCGACTCATCATTTTCCCAGACAGTATTTACTACGATCTTGAAGGCTCGAAGGTTGTCTCCCCGATTTTCTCTCCAAACATCCTCGAGTGGAGTTTGTTTGGACTCAATGAATGGGACCATCCAAGTTGGGTCAATGCAGCCATCCTTGTCCTATGGATTCCATTTGGATTCCGAGGCACGTGCTACTACATGCGTCGCGTTTACTACCGAAGTTTCTTCCAATCACCAACCGCTTGCTGGGTCGATGAGCCCGACATCAACAAAAAAATTGGATACGGTGGGGAGAAGCGTTTGTTCATCTTCAACAACCTCCACAGGTATTTCCTGTACGCTGCGATGATTATCATCGTCATCAAGTGGTGGGATGTAACCCACACACTTCACTTCGATGCTGGCTGGGGCTTCTCGTTTGGCACGTTTATCATGGCGACAGAAGCCTTCCTACTGACCATGTACGTCACTTCATGCCACGCTCTTCGCCACCTCGCAGGCGGTAGCCTCGACCGCTGGGTGAGTGGCATCTCTGCTTTCCGTGGCCGTCTCTTCAAGCGAATCAGTGTGTTCAATCGCTCACATGGATTCTGGTTCTGGACAAGCCTCGGCTTTGTCTTTATTGGCGATCTTTGGACCATCGCCGTTGCAGAAGGGCACATCAGCGACATGGCCTTTGTTTTGGTGGGATGAAAGCATGACTGAGACGTACACCAGGCATGAATACGATGTCGTTGTCATCGGGGCTGGGGGTGCTGGCCTCCGTGCTGCGATTGAGGCAGCCCGCAGCGGAGCGAAAACCGCAATCATCACCAAATCTTTGCTTGGGAAAGCACATACAGTCATGGCTGAAGGTGGTTGCGCAGCTGCATTGCAGAACGCTGATCCGCGAGACAACTGGAAGGTCCACTTCCATGATACCATGAAGGGAAGCAAGTGGCTTGCCGATTGGCGCATGGCAGAGTTCCATGCAAAGGAGGCCCCTGACCGAGTGCGTGAACTTGAGCAGTGGGGTGCTGTCTTTGACCGAACCCAGAAACATCTTATCAACCAGCGAAACTTTGGAGGCCATACCTTCCCGCGTCTTGCTCACGTCGGAGATGCCACCGGTCTCGAAATCATTCGTACATTGCAAGAACGAGGCATTCACGAAGGGATTGACATCTTCATGGAATACACCGTTCGCCACCTCCTCAAAGAAGGTGCCCGGGTGAGTGGCTGTGTAGCGTATACCCGTGGTGCTGGAGCCTT
>JAKUNY010000234.1 GCA_022451765.1 Candidatus Poseidoniaceae archaeon | reverse complement strand
TCCTCCGCATTTGTTTGTGCAATTTGCGGTTCCCACCCATACCTTTCATCATTTTACGTGAGCGCTTCCATTGAGCAATAAGTTCTCGAACGTCTTTTTCCCTGACACCCGAGCCACGAGCAATTCTCTGTATTCGCTCTGCCTTAATTTTTGCTGGTTCGTTCTTTTCCCAACCGGTCATGGAGTCCATGATCGTTCTGTATCGGTCAAGATTGCCTTGCATTGCTTCTTTTTGGGACTTCGACATGCCACCCAAACCGCCAAACATGTTACCGGGCAGAAACGACATAAGTTTGTCAATGGTACCAACTTTAGCCATCATTTCCATTTGTTGGTACATATCGTTCAATGTGAATCGCCCGGACATAAGACGCTGTGTGAGGCGCATCGCCTCTTCTTCATCCAAATCTTCTGGTGCGAGGTCGATCAAGCCTCGAATGTCTCCCATTCCCAGCAGACGAGAGATGAAACGGTCGGCTTCAAATTTCTCTAAATCCGATACTTTTTCACCAACACCAATGTGTACCAACGGTGCCCCTGTAGCAGCCACAGCGGATAAGGCACCACCACCACGGGCGGTACCATCCAATTTGGTGACAACAATACCAGTACCTCCAGCGAGATTGTGGAACGATGCAGCGACTGGACCGGCAGCTTGACCCACTTGTGCATCAATCACCAACCATCGCTCTGTTGCTCGAGTAATGGATGCGATTCTCTCGAGTTCTTCAACAAGTTCGTCATCAAGTTGGTGGCGTCCGGCTGTATCAACGATGACAAGATCAGCAGATGCACATGCAGCAAGTCCATTTCGCACAATTGTAACTGCATCCTTCTCGTCGGGTTCACCGTAAACAGTTACTGTGGAATCTTCGAGAAGCTGGGATAATTGTGCATAGGCACCTGGTCTGTGAACGTCCGCTTCAATGACCGCAACACGTAAGCCGTGTTTTTTACGATACCATTCAGCAAGTTTTGCCGTTGTTGTGGTCTTTCCTTGTCCGTACAAACCAACGAGGAGGAGCGTAGCCCCACGAGGTTGGAAGTCGTGTCTTGTACCGAGGATACGAACAAGTTCGAGATAGAGAATGTTCATGGCATGTGTTTGAAGATCGACACCAGGCCGTGGTTCTTCTTCTCGCATGCGCTCCTCAAGACGATCAACAATTTCCTTGGTTTGTCGTACGTTAAAGTCAGCTTCTTGCAAAGCCCGTCGAAGACTCTTCGTCATCTCTTTGAGTTCTTCTTCATTGAGCCGGCGCTTGCTACGGAGCAGGCCAAGTGAACGGAAAATGCCGCGTGAGAGACCTTCGAGCGCCATGATTCCCCCACTACGCCTTCTCCTTTCAATCCAACGGATGTTCAGTTCGTCAATGGAACTTCAAGTCGGAGCACGTCATCCTCAAGTTTTGCTTTTACTTGTGTCGATTTCACTGGTGAAGTGGTTGGAATGGAATATTCACGTCCATTCACTCCAACGAAAAGGGTCCCATCCTCGCTTCGGAGGGAGAGATCTTCTCGTTCCAAACCAGGAAAGTGAAGATGTATAATTTCAACATCATCGTCTTGTTCGACATACATGCCACGATGAATTGAATGCTTCAGTCGTTCACCGACAGAGTATGGACCAAGTTTATCGGAAAGTTTGGTTGGTTCGCCATAAAGCAATGCGCCGTAATCTCGTAGTCGACTCAATCCCTGGACCTCTGAATCGAACAACTCCATCGTCGTAATGGGAATTTCGAGTGTTTCTCTTAATTCAGCAATGTGCCCCTGCTCCTCTGAACGCCGCCTTTGCAAAAACGGATGGTCAAGTTCAGGTGTGACACGATTGACCAAACAACCAGTTACTGGCAATTCGTATTCATTGAGTGACGCATTTGCCCGCAGTGTTTCGTTTACACCCATTCGCTCTGGTATTGTAACGAGGGTAAAGGAAGTCGTTGAAGGATCACTTAATACACGGCGCACATGAAGTCCCCGTCTTCGGAACCGTTCCAATTCCTCTTTCATAGCATCGCTTTGCTTTCTTCCAAAAAGCATCGAGCGTATACCACCAGAGACACGCATCATCCGCAGCAGACGGCCAGACCACGCTTCGATCAATTCCGGCAATGACAAAAAGCGCAACGTGTGTCCAGTCGGAGCCGTGTCAAACACAATAACATCCCAAGTTGGATTTTCGACGTGCTTCAACAATTAGTGAAATGCAATTGCTTCATCAAGACCTGGCAAGACCAATTCACTTTGATCGACCTCTTCCTTAATCGAGGCCATTTCATCCTTCGCAGATTGCTCAAACATTCCCCCGAGACCACCCAAAGATTCAAATGGAGACGTGGA
>JAKUNY010000233.1 GCA_022451765.1 Candidatus Poseidoniaceae archaeon | reverse complement strand
TTTCGATCCATTCTTCAACATTGTTCATTGAAGCAGTCTCAACATCACTGGGAACTGAATGAAGTGTATCAGATGCAAGCACAGGCGTTCCGCATGCAAGCGCTTCGAGTGCAACCACTGGCTGTCCTTCATAGATCGAAGGAAGGAGTAAGAGCGAAGATTCCTGAAGCAATTTGACCTTCGCTTCCTTTGAAACCCAACCATGTGCAACAATGTTGGTAGAACCTTCAGGGGGCTCATCTCTTCCAGTGCAGTGGAGAATAAGGTCAGAACCCCGACGTTCAAGTTCATTCATAATTTCAAATGCGAAATCGTGTCCCTTTACAGCATCATCACGACCCAAGAGAAGAAGCTGATTCTGTTTACGAATCACCGACTCATCAATGCAATGAATTGGGTCGATTGGATTTGAGGAAACGACGCATTTTCCTAAAAAGGGAGTAATCAATTCTTTCCAGCGTTCGGACAAGCAAACAATCGTTGCATCACAATCTTTGAGCCGTTGTTTCAGCTTCTTTGCACGCTCTTTCCTCCCAAGCCAGGAAAGGATGTTCCCGCTGTGAATATGAAAGACAATCTTTCCTCCTAGACGGTGTGCATGTTCAGCAAGTCTCAATTTTCTCAAAAATGAATAGTCTGAAGCAGCGTGAAGATGCACTACAACCCCGTCATTGACTCGATTGAGTATTTCCTCAATTCGGTTTTTTGCGCTGTTGTAAGCCTGTAGTTTGGACAGATACGACCCAATTGAATGGCTTTCAACCGTTTCGACCTCCCAGTTTTCTACAGGGTTGGAAGACAGGGTTCCTATGACCGATTGAATACCTCCTGGACTCGAAATAGGTCCAACATGAACAACCGTCGGCATGGTTCAACTCAATGGCTGTGCACACTTGACATCTATGGAGAAATACCCATTATTGGCAACAAAATCAACGGAGAAGTGAAGAAGGATTCAAGATTGAACGCATCCATGCTGTTGACGGCGGCATTGTACGAGGTCGGGTTCGCAACATTGGCTGCTGTGCCCTATCTCAAACATGGCTTCGACCTTTTCATGGGAAGAAAACGAAAACTGATTCGCCCAGAGCAGGATTTTACAGGTACGCTAACCATCCTCCTTCCGATGTGGAACGAAGCGAAAATCCTCATTCAGAAATTAGAGAATCTTCAACAAACAACACAAGCGTTCAAGCCCCATCTCGTCATCATTGATTCTGCTTCAACCGATGATTCTGTTTCTCTTGCTGAACATTGGGAAGGCAAAGGCTCCTTCGCATCCTATCATTTGCTACGAATGGATGAACGAAAGGGGAAAACTGCAGCTGTAAAGCAGGCTCTTGAGTTCATCAATCAAACAAACAAAACCGATTTGGTTCTGATGACCGATGCTGATGCAATGTTTGAAGTTGATACGGTAGCGAACCTACTGAAGTGGTTTAGTGACAAGAGCATTGGCTGTGTTGGGGCTACACCAAAACGAATTGGTCAAAGAATCGAAGAGGAGGGGCACAGAAGCTTGTTTTCGATGGTTCGTCATCTTGAATCAAAGATTGATAGCACGCCATTCCTCGAAGGTTCTTGCATGGTATGGAGAACAAGTTCGCTTGATATCGAAGCCTTGCATGTCACCTCAAATGCTGATGATGCGCAAATCGCAACAAACGTCCGTATTCGAGGATTGAGAGTCATCCAAGATTCCGATGCCCATTTCATTGATCATGCCCCATTAGAAAGAAAGGAGCATTCACGTCAGAAGGTGCGACGTGCAGAGGGATTGCAACGGCATTTGCTTCGACAGAGAGAACACTGGTACAGTCACAGGCTTGGCAAATTTTCACCCATCCTTCGCCAAGAAGCAGCCTTGCACATACTAACGCCACTTCTTCTTGTAGGAGCATTCATTGCAATGCTGGCTCGATGGGCATTGATTGGGTTCGCAGAAATCGATTTCACGAATGCGACCCTTACAACCATGCATGTTGGTTTGTTTACGATGGAAGCAGCCGTATTTGTATCGTGGCTAACCGTTCGCTACGGCATCAAGATTCCGTTGCTGCATCAACTCGGGACAATCGTCGATGGAAATCTCCAACTCATCCGAGCCCTATGGCACAGTGCTCGCGGATCATCGCTCCACATGTGGGATCAGCACATTGATGGTAGAATTTGAAAATAAAAAAGGCCCCCTCATGCGCCTGAACGCATGAGAGGGCGGATTCACACAAACTCAGTTTGTGTGGTTACGACAGCGTTGTTCTTGATCCGTAATCAAGCGACGCTGATTTCACTCGACTCGTAGATGAGCTTGTTGCTCGCCGCGTCGAGGATCTTGACCTGAACGG
>JAKUNY010000232.1 GCA_022451765.1 Candidatus Poseidoniaceae archaeon | reverse complement strand
CCCTTGCTCCTAATTAAACGGCCAGGAATTGACGCGAGATGAAGCGGGTGTTTGCTCGCATCATTGGGTAGAGAGTTCTGGAAATTTCGGACGGATTGAGTACAATGCAACATACACAATGCTGCTCAACAATGTCACGGGTCTGGAAATTGTACCCGGTGTACGTGGAGCTCTGAACGACGTAAGCGTGCGCTCTGTTACCAGCAATCAAGCTACACTGGACGTGAGTGGAGACGGAAAATTCAACCCTGCGGAAGAACAAAGCAGTGAAAATCAAGATCTGTGGGGCCAGTTTAACCTCTCCATCGAAGCATGTGCTTCAACGAACTGCGATCCTGATGAGGGAGGGCGAGTGTTCTTCGTAGCTGACGGAAGTGCGCTCATCAATGCGATCTACGATTGGGAGGGGTTCAATGAAGGCAAGTATGGGGATACAGAGAAACTCATCCCACAGAACGATAACGCCAAATGGGCGCTCGATGTAATTGCTGAGGCATTGATGAGCACCTTTGAGGGTGAAGAGGGGCAGCCTGCTGAAAACGCATTGGTCATTTTCGATGAGAGCCGTCATCCACAAAACGCCCTTCTTGCAGATTCATACAACACAGTTTACTTCCTCCTCGTTTATTTCACGGGCGAAGGACTGGCAATGCTTGCACTCTTTGTTGTTCTCTTCATTACCTTCGAGGCAGTGCTTCTCAAGAAACGGGATCCGGAACCTTGGCGTCACGTTTTCAGCATTATTTACTACGGATTTGGTGATGCAAATCGGTACACGTATTATGCCAAAACCGAAAAAATCCGGCAGGTGTTCTTGTCAAAGGTTCGTAATCAAAACGGACTTACAGTCGAAGAATTCCACGCCATGTCAGCAAAGGAACTTGTTGGACTCATCCAAGACCCTGTGTTGGCGAAATTTGCCATTGAACCAGGCAAATATTCATTGGAACAGTCGGTCGCTTTGGTCAAACGAATCAAAGCATGGGGGCGAAGGTGAGCATCATGTGGACGCGCAAAGCATCCTTTACCTTCACCGGTGGTATCGCCCTCATTCTCATTGGAATGATGATTACCAACAATCAAATGATGATTCTCGGTTTGACGTTGATCACCTTTATCGTCGTCAATTCATGGGTATCTGGTCACGGTGATATCGAGGTACAGCGTACACTATCTGCCGACAATCTGTACAAAGGCGATGACCTATATGTGGAATTGCTCGTTACCAATCGGTCAAATCGGAGAACACAATTGTTGGATGTTTACGATAACATTCCCCACGAAATGAAACTACGAAGCGGTTTGAACCAAATGCGACTTAACCTTCGTCCAGGTGAAAGTGCTCGCATTCGATACGTACTCCGTTGTCCACTTCGAGGGCATTATTCGATTGGACCTGTATCACTGCGTGTTCGAAACACATTCAACTTAGGCGTCGAAGACATGTATGTCGATCACCATTCTGACATCGTTATTTTCCCTCAAATCAAAGAAGTAGAGGAAGCCTTCCTTCGTTCACGTACCCCGAAAATGTACACTGGAGCGACAACTCTACGAACTCCAGGCCAGGGCTCAGAATTTTATTCATTGAGGGAATATGTGCCGGGAGATCCGTTCAAAAACATCAACTGGAAGGCGTTTGCCAGAACTGGAGACTTGATGGTAAACGAAAAATGCCGAGACGCCGTAACTGACTTGTATCTCCTCCTCGATTCACGAGATGTCTCTCGAAGTGGGACCGTTCTCAAGAACCCGCTTGAAATGGGGACAGTGAGCGCTGCAAGCCTCGCCGCATTTTTCCTCAAACGAAGAGATAGCGTTGCTCTTGGCATTTACGGGGATGGACTAGCCTATCTCCCACCAGATACCGGGGACAAGCAGTACTTCAAAATTCTAAGCTCACTTGCAGGCGTCAAACCAGAAGGAAGTATGCCTCTTCAAGCGGTTACGAACTCACTCAGCGGCCGATTCAGTCGGGGCAGTCCTGTCTTCATCATTTCATCATGCGAAGGAGATGGAACCGTTCCCGCAGCAGT
>JAKUNY010000231.1 GCA_022451765.1 Candidatus Poseidoniaceae archaeon | reverse complement strand
GCATGCTTCTTGGGTGAAAAAGAATGAGATTCGAATCATGGCTAAACACAATGTTACAGCCGTTCACTGTCATTCATCAAACATGAAACTCGCTTGTGGAGGTACACTCTCGTTTCCGCCATATCGAGATGCTGGAGTCGATGTTCGTATTGGAACCGATGGTGCTGCATCAAGTGGGAATGGGTTGAATCTCCTACACGAAGCACGCCTTGCAAGCCTCGTACAGCGACACGATCATTGGGACGCAACACTTCTTCCAGCACAGGAAATATTTCAAATTGCAACCAAAGGTAGTCAGGATTGGGTTGCCTGGAACCTTGATGACATTCGAATGCGTCCATTGGGAAGGTCCAACAATCGTCATCTTGCAAATCTCATTTACAACGGCGGAGAATGTCTCGATGTGTGGGTCAACGGTCAAGCATTACGCAAGGACGGAGTTACGTTGACGCTGGACGAAAAGAAAATCATTGACGAATTGGACAACGCTGTTCATTCGTACTACGAAGGCGTTGAGTGATTATTCTCGGCCGTAATAGATGAGAACGCCGCCGGATGTTACGCTGGCAAAGGACAACAAGAGGCTGAGAAGGGAGTGACCAAGGTGGACTTCGTAGGATACAACAACCTCTGTTCCCTCAGGCAACGCTGCATCTTTCGCCCCTAACGCTGCGTAATACGTACCTGACTCCATTTTCCATGTGAATCCTTGACTTGCTGTTGCTGAAGAATCCCCGGCTTCAAAATTCGTGGAGGCACCGTCGCAACCAAGACCAGGTGTGAAGAAATTGCTGGGCACATCTTCACATCGTTTCTTCTCATCTGCATCGACAAGACCCATCCAAACATCATCGCGATCCCAAGTGATTGTCAGCTCAGCTGAAACGAGAGCTGAGAAGGCATTCTCTGGTATTGGCTCGCCTGAAAAGAAGGCTTGATTTGGTGCATTTGGCGTGGGTACATCCTCAACTTCACCTGTCATTGTGTAACCAATCATGCCAGCGAGAAGCAGCAAAACCCCTACAACAGCAAACGCCAGACCCACCTTTCCTCTTGAATTCAGCATTTCCAACATCATCACACCTCAAAGAAAGACAGCGCAAGAATGAGATAGCATGCCAACAGCATTACTCCCTCAAGCCAGTTTGTTTTACCATCATTAAGGATAAAATTGGCCACGAGAACAGACATGAACGTTGCAGCCGTTTCAAGGATTCCAAACTCAAGAGACAGGTTCACGCCCATGACCCAAGCGAAGAGAACCATCAACGGAGCAACAAAAACCGCAATTTGAACACTTGAGCCGATAGCAATGGCGAGGGATAGATCCATCTTATCCTTCCCTGCAACGATGACGGCAGTGAAGTGTTCTGCCGCATTTCCAAAGAATGGAAGGAGAATGACACCGATGAACAGTGTCGGCAACCCCCATCCTTTTGCCGCATCATCAACACTGTGCACAAGAATTTCAGCCATCCATCCCACGAGAACGGTTGCAAGAATAAGAAGAATCCATGCATCTCTGGTTGTCATTTTCGGTTCTTCTTTTTCTTCTACCTCAGAGGAAACATCGAACAGATGCGAGTGTGTTTTGAATTGGAAAAAGAGAGACAGTCCATACATCGCTAGGAGCACCAACGATGCATACCGCGAAAGGTCAAGAATGTCTGAATCTGCACCTGTGTGCGCAGCAGCGGCTGGAATAATCAAAGCAAGGACTGCCAACAAAAGCAAACTGCCATTCATCGAGAGCGCTTCTTGATTGAAGGTTTGTGTTCGATGGTTGTAGCCTCCCCACAGTAGTGCCAATCCTAAAACCAGCAATAAATTTCCAAGAATACTCCCAATGAGGCTGGCTTGAACGAGATTGAGCATCAGAATCTCTGTCTCACTACCCGATGCTGCTTGAGCAGCTGTCCATATGGCAAGACTTGCAATAATAATTTCAACAGCATTTCCGAAAGTCGCATTGAGCAATCCCCCCAGGTTCTCACCAGCTCGCAGAGCAATTTCTTCGGTCGCATGACCCATGAGGAACGCCAGTGGCATGATTGCGATCATCGAGAAAAGAAACGTCATCTCAACGTTATGCTGAACTTGGAAATAGATTGTCAATGGAACGGCAAGAAGAAGCCAATTCAAACGGTTTTCAAGCGGATTAAATGCATCAAGAACGGAATGGTGGTGAGATTCGATGTGCTCAGCCATTCGACCACACCAACGATTCAATCCTCACTCTTCTTTCGGCGCACGGGTCGCTTCCTTGGTGGTGCAGCCTTGCGAGCAGGTCGTTTTCGAACAGGACGCATTCGAGCTATGTCATCATCGTCGTCGTACTCGTCATAATCATCCTC
>JAKUNY010000230.1 GCA_022451765.1 Candidatus Poseidoniaceae archaeon | reverse complement strand
CGCAAAAGGCTTCTAAATGGCGGAAAGGCAGGCAATGTCATGGGCGCAATGAGAAAAGCAACCTTCCTTGCTGTGCTGATGATGATCAGTGGACTTGCTGGCTGCTTTGGTGCTGATGAAGATGAGGGCACAGATGAAATTGTAGCCGTCTTTACCTATTCGCCTGCAACAAACATTCGAGCAGGCCAAACCATTGACTTCGATGCAAGGGATTCCCTTCCATCCGGCGTGGCGCTGACCTACAAGTGGGACTTTGATGGTGACAATTCCATTGACGCTACTGGCCGAACTGCCGATTGGGCGTATCCCGAAGTCGGTGAATACACGGTGGAATTGATCGTAAGCGATGGCTCGAAAAGCCAATCAACGACCAAGACGTTGACCATTGTGGATGCCACAGCATTGCCTCCAACAGCTGAAATCACATCGTACTCTTCTGAGGAGGATTGCGAGGGCGAAGACGTCGATACAGGCAGTTACATCCATGTGTGGGTGTGTGACTTGGACAAATCGAACACCGACCGAACTGCGGGCAGCGAAGTCAGCGTTGAACTCGATGCTGGCGATTCGACTTCCGGCTCTTCCGACGATTACGTCTCAACCTACCATTGGGATTTGGACATCGAATACGATGCCGATGGTGACGGTGATCCAACCAACGATAACGATCTTGAAGGAGAAACGGTCGAATGGAAGGATCTCAGTCCAGGCGAATACGAAATTGGGCTGACCATCACCAACGGCAAGGGTTTGACCGATTCCGATGACATCAAAGTGTACGTGTCCTATGCAGCCTCGTGGTTGGATTTTGAGATGGGAGGCAACACGTCAGGTAGCCCCGTTGAACTTGATTTCGAATTCACGGTGAACTATGACCAAGACCAAGGAAACACCATTCGCAAGGTTGTCGGCGAATTGACCTACCCAAAGATTGACGCTGATTGCACCGATATCACTCCAGGTGAAGGCAACAACTGTCGAGCCAAACTGGATTTGCATGCATTCAATGAAGAGGACGAAGAAGCAACCAACACCTCCAACACAGGCGTAGATCAGCGTGAAGATGGTGATTGCAACAGCGACGACAACGATTGCGTTCACTTGACGCTCTCGTCTTATTTGTTCACCGATTCAGAGAGCGATAGCACTTATGGTGAAGGTGATTGGCCCATTAAGATTCGAAACAACCGTGTAAACGACCTCCAAGTTGAGTCACTCGTCATACGCCTTGTCTACAAGTAAAACCGCGAGACTCAAGCACAATTTCAATCAGTAAAGTAACGATCCATTACCGCTTCTTTCAAATAGGGGTTGTTTGTCGCAGGGATGCTAAGGAGTAATTTAGTATGCCATCACAATGGGAAGATAAAAGCAAGCCACACCGTAACATCGTCTTCGTAGGTCACGTCGATCACGGAAAGTCGACCACTGTCGGTCGTCTTCTGCTCGACTCAGGTCACATCGAAGCTCACGTTATCGAAAAGAACGAAAAACTCGCCGCTGAGGCAGGTAAGGCCGGATTTGGTCTTGCGTATGTCATGGACGGACTGAAGGAAGAGCGAGAGCGTGGAATTACCATCGACGTCGCTCACAAGGAGTTCTTTACTCCAAAGTACTACTGGACCATTATTGATGCTCCAGGTCACCGAGATTTTGTCAAGAACATGATCACTGGTGCCTCCCAAGCTGATACAGCGGTTCTCCTCTGTGCTGCAAACGACGGTGTCAACGCACAAACCAAGGAACACGCTTTCCTCGCTAAGGTACTTGGTGTCAAGGAACTGATTGTCCACGTCAACAAGATGGACATTTCCGGTGTTGACTGGTCCGAAGACAAGTACAACGCAGCTGTTACCGAAGTTACTGCACTTCTCAAGATGGCTGGATTTGGTTCACAACTCGACAACATTCCGATGATTCCTGCTTCGTCCCTTAATGGCGACAACGTCTATGAAAAGTCCGACAAGTGCCCATGGTACAACGGACCAACCCTTTTCGAGGCCATTGACGCTGCAGCAATGCCAAACAAGCCAATCGACAAGCCTCTTCGACTACCGATTCAAGACGTCTACAAGATTTCAGGTATCGGAACAGTCCCAGTCGGCAAGATCGAAACCGGTACGCTCAACTCAGGCAAGACGGTCGTATTCAACCCGTCCCAGAAGAGCGGTGAAGTCAAGTCAATTGAAATGCACCACACAATCGTTGACAAGGCTGAGCCAGGTGACAACGTTGGTTTCAACGTTCGTGGTCTAGCTGCTGACGACATCCGCCGTGGTGACGTTGCTGGATATTCCGACAGCGAGCCAACTTACGTTCGACACGATGAGCACTTCGTTGGACAAATCCAATTGATGGACATTCCA
>JAKUNY010000023.1 GCA_022451765.1 Candidatus Poseidoniaceae archaeon | reverse complement strand
TGCTAACTGACCCGATTCTAGTGCTAAAAGGGCTGCATCTTCGTCAACGATACCGCCACGTGCGCAATTAACGATGTGATTACCACATTTGAGATTGAACGGATCTACGCCTGGCATCATGTCGATTCTCTTGGTATTAATGAGATGATGCGTCTCATCGGTTAGGTTGCAGTGAATGGAAATGTGTGTGCACGTCTTGAAGAGGTTGTCGACGTTTTTGTGCATGGTAACGTTTGCTTTTCTTGCAACAGATGAAGGGAGATATGGGTCATACGAGTGGACTTCCATACCAAATGCTTGGGCCACTTTTGCCACGCCCTGAGCAATTCGCCCAAAGCCAATAAGTCCCAATCGTTTACCGAAAAGTTCAGTCCCTTTGAGCTCTTTTTTTGCCCATATTCCCAAACGCAGGGAGCGATCTGCTCTGGGAATGAATCGAAGTGAACCAAGCAAATGTCCAATCGTCAATTCGACCACGCTTTGTGTGCTTGCTCGAGGAGCGTTAACGACCGGTAGACCCAATTTTGAGGCTGCGAGAATATCGATGTTGTCAACGCCAACTCCTGCTCGCGCAACAACCTTCAGGCGAGGTTGACTTTTCATTAACATCTGCTCGGTTATCTTTGTTGCACTACGTACGATGATTGCGTCAAATTCAGCAAGGCCACCTGCATCAAGAACATCGTGCTCGATAAACCCTTGAACAACTTCACAGCCAGCTTGTTCAAGTTTCCTGACTGCTTCTTCAGCCATCCCGTCTGTGACTGCAACTCTTCGCATGGTTTGAGGTGCGCTAACCAGTGTTAGAACATTGGGTTTGAACCAAAAACCTCACAATGGATTCATAGGAAGGGAAAATCTCGGATGAAACGGCGAGCCCATGGCAACTGAACTCGATATTCAGGCACTCATTTGGGCACTTGGCATTCTTGCTGTGCCTGTTTTGACGGCTATACCATTACGATTTATTTGGCAATATTGGGTGGGTGGAAGTCACGAGGAATCAGAATACAGAACCACTGTTCGTCAAATTATTGACTCGGGTCGTCAGCTCGAGAGCTACAGGAATTCCTTGAATGATGTTGCTCGAAGTCTCCGTTTAACGCCCTCTCGCCAACGGTTGATTGAGGCTGATATCTTGAATCCATTATCCATTTCTCACTTTCTTATTCTCCCTGCCTTGATTATTTTTCCACTCGCCTTCGTCGTTGCGCTTCCAGTCATGCTGTTGGGCTTGCCCGTAATCCTGTTGGTGGAATTTATTCTCATTCGACAACGTATTCTCATTCGGGTCATGGGGTTCATTGAGCGAACAATGCACTGGCAAATCATTCACATCCCTCAAGCGCATCGAGGAAATCCAGCTCAAGAACGGAATTATACGGAATTTTCCCAGCACATTGAACACTTTCACAAAGTACCACGCGGCGTTTTCCTCGGCCTCTTTGCATACCTCATCGTTCACTGGATATTCAAGTTGGAGAATACAGGTGCTGAGATTATCTTATCCTCACTTCTGTACATCGCTTTGCTTGCATTGATCGGAGTTCTATCAACTGCATTTGAAACCGACTTGGTGTTTGTAGACCCCGCAAAAGGCCGGCTCATACCGATTGATCAATGGGTTGAGTCTTTACTGAAGCCATTGGTAGGCGTTGGTCTTGTCTTCCTTCTAGGTCGGGATTTACTCGAAGAAGCGAGGGGTGGAAATGCTGCATTGTTCGCTACAACGTTCCTGGCCATTCTCTACGGATCTGCTATTGTCGGGATTGCATATCAATGGGGTTATTCATCATGGAGGGGGCAGAAAGTGCAACGCTCATTTGAGCAACAAGTCATCGAAAACCTCGATCCGCTCTCCTATGACCTCACTCGAAGCAAGGGTCGAATTGAATTTATTGTTCGTAAACCTATGGCCGAACGCTTGCAAGAAATCGAAGAAATCCATACTGGGCAACTCACCTTTGAGGACCTTGACTCCATGCCAAGAAGTGCCCCGAAGGAAGCACCACAGAACCCGCTTTAGTCTTCCAAGAGTTCGGCATCAATCGATGTTGACACCAACGCTTTTGGTTCGTCAATTCGGCTTGATCTCACAAGGTACCCTATTCCCAAAGCGCTTAGAATGACAAACAAGAAAAAGAAGCTCGCAGTTCCGAAATAGTTCGAGAATAGGTCACTAAAAGCCGAGAAGAATCCGTCGCTGTCATCCGTTGATTCAACAACCTTTGGTTGAATGAGCATCGCCACTGCTTGTTGGTCATATACGGGGCGGGTAAACGTAAGCATACCATCGTTGTCTGAATCATAAGAATCTGAGGGGAGAGCAGGATCAAGATCAGAATAGAAGTCAGGTCGTTGTTCGATTGAAATGTCAACAGGCTCACTCAAATCGAGCGTTAGGGTCACGTCCACGGTGTAAGGAATTCTAGATTCAAAGAATTCCGGATCGTTCAGGAGACCTAAGAACGTAAAGGCTTGGCCAACCACATCAAAGTGGGCCCATGAATTCCAATGCGATGATTCCACATCCAAATCACAAATCCACGCATCAGAGACTCGACTGCATGATCCTTGAGCGTCGTTGCTGCCGTCCTCTCCCAAGTCGATTTCAAGTTGCAAGGCTCCTCCTTGAGCAGTGTCGAGGTCAAACTCGGTCGGCACAAATCGGGCTTCGAGTTGTGTGGTTCCGTTCGGAATCCAGACATAGTGAGAATCCTCGGTGTAGTAAACTGCCCCACTAGCACCGTTGTTAAAGTGGTTCCAATCACCTTTCCAACTGTGACTTACACGGTCGGTATTGACTGGAATCGATGTTTCAACCATCATCGATTCGTAAATGTCCCAAGCGTCCCATACAGTATACTCAGGATGGTCAACAAGTCCGTCTCCATCTTGGTCCCGCATTAATTTGAGTGTACGAGCCAACGCCATTGCGGCGTCGACATCGGTCAAACCATGTCCAATTCTCCAGTCGTGACACTGCCCGGTGGCTGAACGATAGCATTCGGCAGGTATGTCATTGCATGAATCATCGCTGTTCCCGTCTTCACAGGCATTCTCCATGCCCACGTATCGTGCAGTGAGTTCGAGAATCAATTCGAGTTAATGTACTCGAGAATAGTTTCCAGTATCCCAATCGTCAAACTGACCGTATGCTGCGCTATCTTCACCGCCAACCAGGCTGTCTCCCTCATCATGATCTTCTCGGTGATAGTCAGCAACACCCAAAGAAGGGGCGATATCGAGGATGACTCCAGCCATTCCACCGACGTGAGGTGTTGCCATGGACGTTCCTGAGATTGCCATGTAGTAGAGGTCACCTTGAGTTCTGGTAGTTGCATCAATTGCTGTTCCACGAGGTGCAGTGGCCCAGATGTCTCGTCCCGGAGCACCTACATCCGGCCAGGTATGTTGTTGGTTCATGCATCCTCGTGAGGAAAAAGATGTAACTTGCGTACCATCATGTGTCAATGCAGCAACGGATATTGCGGACGGTGTGTTTGCATATACGTTGGTTCTCAAATCTCCTCCACATTCGGCTCCCGATCCACCGGAGTTTGATGCGGCAAAGATGACTGCTACACCGTTTTCAAAAGTGAGTCTATCGGTAATTGTTGCAATTGCACCGTTGGGATCGTAATCTCCATCGGTACCCCAAGAATTCGAAACCACTCGAATGTGATATGGATTCTGAGAGGGAACCGAATGCTCATAGGTCCACTCAAGTCCTTGTTCTGCGGCAAAGATCGAAGCTCCATCTCCGGTTCCAAGTGCCACCATTTGACCGCCTTTGGCAACACCTGCTCTGCGACCGGCCGATGCATCGCCGTTGCCAGCAATGGTCCCACCGACGTGTGTTCCGTGTCCAGAGGATGTATCAGAATTACGCGTTTCAGTCCAAACTCCGTTCCATTTCGCCGAATAGATTACTTTCTCACCAGTCCATGGTTCAAGATAGTCAAAATCGGGATGCCCGGCATCAACTCCGGTGTCAAGATCAACCACAGCCGTTCCATCCCCGTCCCATTCTGTGAAAGCATTGTCAACATCAAATTGCACATTTCCATTAACATCGATGATAGCGCGATGCCATGCATCTGTAGCACGTACAACGTGGGTTGTTTCATGCATCATCGTGGTCGGATCGGTTGGATCACCACCCCAATCTGTGGGCAAATAGAAGAAGTCCAACTCACGATTGAGTTCGAGATACTTGACACGTTCCCAATTCGAAAGTTGACGGATGACATCGGGCGTTGCCTCGAGAAGACCTCCATTGATGAGTTTCGCATCGTTGAGATGGACTGCCCCGAGATTCTTGATGCGATTCAAATCCTCGTTTGAGACGGGTGATTGGAGTTGAAATATGACCTCAAAGGATTCATCCAAATCTCCTACGGATTGCAATGCATGTTCGAGCGCATCGTCCATTTTATCGAGATTCCCGTATGGGTTTGTACCTTGAACCATGGGCGATGATAACGAAACTAAAAACACCAATTGAAGGAAAAAAACCGTTCGAATTTTCTTACGCTGCAATTTGGACATAATGCAACCACGTGAAGCCACTTCAAATGTGTTTGCACTTACTGTGAGAGCCAAGGAATCTCTTCAGGAACTTCTGCAAATAAGTTCGCTGGTAATGCAGTCTTTATTTTTGAAACCGAGCCGAGTTTTTCTGCTGTTTTCTTCTGCCATTGTTCGAATTCATCGTAGGAACTCATTGCAAGAATTGGATTATGCATACGATTCCACCCCAAACTTTGCAATTCAGTTCCCGGAGGCTCATGCCCACTGCAAACCAGGACATCATCAGGTAAAGCCGACAAAGATTGTATGGAAGTCCAATGCTCGGTTAAGCGTCCACTCGGCAAATCATCACGTCCTACCCCAGCATCTCCATTGAACAGGAAATCTCCTGTGAAAATGTGGCCGTCGATTTCAATGATGACAGAATCTTGGGTATGGCCTGGAACGTGATGGAAAGCGTATTCAACACCCGCTATGGTCAATTTTGTAGATTCATCAACATAGTCAGTCACCCCTAGTGATGCTGTGTCTTTCCACATGTAGAATGGGATGTTGTTTTGTTTTGAAAGAGAAAAGCATGCAGTAATGTGGTCTGCATGCGTATGCGTGGCCATGCATGCAGCCAGTTCCAAACTTCGTTCACTGAGGATTTTTCGGTAGTGAGCGATGTAGTCCCACACCGGATCGATGAGTACAGCCTTGCCTTCATTTGAGATGAGATATGTGCATGCCCAACCCTCTGGACGAATGTCTTCGACTTCCATGTTACGACGAGGATAAGGACCTACTTCAATTCATGCTAGCGAAGACGAGGATTCATGAGGGATTGCATTGAGCCCTAACCATGCACCCCTGCACAGTGGTCTACCTCGAGCACGATGGCAAACTTCTGTTGGTTGATGAGAACGGTCAAGGTCCACAAGATTGCATAATGGGACGGCAGAGTATGGAGCATTCCATCCGTTTTCCGACGATAGAGGAGGTTCAGAAAATGGATATCCCTTGGCAAGAGGAGCGCCAAACGGACGTCCGTTTTGGTGATGAAAAATACACAATCATTCATGGTAACCCGTCACTCGACTGGCCTGAACATTGGACATGGAAAGACAAGGTCGTTTCCGACAATGCAGTCCACCCTCTTGCTCGTGAGGCAGTTTACCGATCCATTCACCGACTTGTTTCCAAAGTAATGATTCGCAATGCAAGCAATCAGATTTTGATGGCGAAAGTTGAACGCGGATTTTTCAAAGGTTATTGGGGCTTGCCCGGAGGTTACATGAATCACAGCGAAGAGCCCTCAGTGGGCTGCGTGCGCGAAACTCAAGAAGAACTCGGCATTGAAATCGAACTTGAAAATCGGGAACCGGTCATCACGCAACGCACATTTTACCGGGACGGTGTGTCATTCATGAGTTTCACATACTGTGGCAAGTGGAACGGTTCAATCGATGAATTGAACCTCAAAGAAGGAGAGATTGCTGATGCATCTTGGTTCTCACTAAAGGATGCCATTGACAACGCAGCTTCTGAATTTGATCGAATTGCTTTGGAATCGCTTCAGGATTGAAGCAATTCTCTGGCTGCTGACAAGGCCTGGTCAAGGCCGCTTGCATCAGACCCTCCACCTTGTGCCATGGTTGGTCGTCCACCGCCTCCGCCCTTGATGTGAGGGATAATCGCCCGGAGTATATCGACCGCATTGTATCGTTCTGAGGCCATCGTGCTCTCTGTGGTAGCAACCATAAGCTTACCACCGCCCTCTCTGGAGCCTAGTACTGCCAAGGTAGGTGTTTTTACGTCTCGCGTCAACTCTTGCAACATTGAAGTGAGTTGTTTGAGATTTCCTTCAACCTCCATAATAACAATTCGAACTCCATCGATTGTTGTCGAATCGTTCCCTCCACCAGATGTTCGTAGCCGAACGATTTCGGCCTCAAGTTGCTCAATCCTCTTGCGCTGTTCCTTCCATTCTGAAAAGAATCGTTCAGCAGTTTTTGGTAAATCATCCGTTGAAACAGCAAATGTCTGAGATGTCTTACGAAGTAATTCATCCTGTTCACGAGCAAATTGGAGTGCTGATTCTCCTGCTACAATGTGTAAACGTTCGACGCCATCTTGAACCGCAGTCGATCGGACAACTCGGATGGAACCAATTTGTCCTGGCTCATCATGGTGCGTACCTCCACAAGCTTGTACGTCATGATCGGATATTCGGAGTACTCTGATTTCGTTTCCTTTTGGAGCCCCACCTTGATACAAATCAAAACCATGTTTCTTGTCGGCCTCATGCCGGGGCAGAACCGTTTTCTCAGTTCGGGATACTTGACCAAGAACCTCATTTGCGAGGATTTCAATGGCGTCAAGGTCCTCCCGGGAGAGACGACGATAGTGTGTGATATCGAGACGAGCGAGTTCGGTTGATTTGTTCGCACCAGCCTGATAGATGTGGGGAACAAGAATTCGTCGGGCCGCTCCTCCAACGATATGAACGGCCGTGTGATGGTCCATCAACTGCTTCCTTCTTCGCCAGTCAATGGACCCATGGACGAGGTCCCCAATTTCAAGAGGACCATCGCAAAGATGGAGAATCATCCCACCTTCTTTCTGGGTGTCCAACACCAGCCGAGAGGTCCCATCGGTTGGAAGGGAACCGTAATCTCCTTCTTGGCCACCACCTTCTGGATAAAAGCAGGATTCTGAAAGGACAATCGCATGCGTTGCACCATCCGGCCCTGCCCCTTCCAGTAAAGGAATCGACGCAAGCACACTGGCATCGAAACTTCTCTGTTGAACGTCGTTGTAATACAATGGTACAGTATCAGGGAAGGAGGGTAATTCACCGACGAGTGAAGTTTGCTGCGTCGTTGCTGCAGCAGCTTTCGCCATCTTAGCATGTGTTTCTGCCATTTCTGCGGAGAAACCGGTTCGTAATCGTAACTTTTCCCAACCGCTTGTTTTAGCCATGTTAATTACCATATCAGGCGGAAGGCCATGGGAGTCATTCAATTGGAAGAGCAGTTCATCTGGAAGTGACTCGGACTCCTTCTCAATGGATTTTAACGACTGGTTGATTAAATTCGTCCCCTTTCGAAGCGTTTGTGTATCGCTCCTCTTCAAGATTCATAATGGTGAGCAATCCGTCTCTGGTCTGTTTCATATCGTGTCCGTCCATGTTGACGTCCAAGTGATGGTTGATCAGTTCCGATAGCGATACGTCAACTCCCAAATCATCACGCATACGAAGAATTCGTCGAGCAAGCATTCTTGCGAGATAACCCGCTTTTGCGTTGGAGGGAACAAGACCATCGCCCAACATATGTGTTAGCGCATGCAGATGATCTGGAATAGCATAAATTCTGGACAATGGTTCGGTGACAGCCATGAATTGTTCCTGTGTAAGTTCAATACCTCGCTCCGACAATCTCGTGATGAACAGTTGCGACAGTTGCTCACCATCGACCCCCGGTTCGATGTTCATGATGCCATTCAAGCGACTCATTTCACCGAGAAGATTGTCGAGGTCCAAACCAGCCAATTTTGAAGCGACATCAGAGAAGCCCGAGATTGTTTTGAGCCATTCAACTGTCTCTGGATAGATTGCTTCGTAAATCGTGGGAGTACCTGCAGCGGCCCAGCAAAATCGTTCCAATCCATATCCCGTGTCGATAATCTGCAGTGGCATCTCTTTGAAGCGATCGCCCTTCAGTTCAATATCACCGTCTTCTGATTCCTCGAGATTCATGAATACAAGGGTTGCTAGCTCCAATCCACCAACGATCACTTCAACAGCCGGTCCCGCATTTCCACCGCCGCTCCAAGGATTTTCTACATATGTGATTTCCTTGTCTGATATTCCAAACGTCTTGGTCAACATCTTGTGACAGTAGGCTACACATTCCTCCATCCAATAGTACATTTCTCCTTCGTCAGGACGATTAAAAACGTGGTGCGCCATCATCTCAAAGGTTGTCAAGTGACGTCCTGAGCGGCCACCATCATCGACGTCAGACAAGCGAATACAAGGCTGAGAGATGGTAAGAGGATTCGCCAGAAGTAACATGTGGCTGAAAATCAGCGATGGATGCGATGGTAAGATGAATATCATCTCGCCAACGAGCGAGGACAGGATAGGGAGCAACACGATGATGTTCATGCGTCTCGAAAAACGACAAGAAAGCTTCTCGCATCGAATCTTTCAAAGCCTTTCCACGCTGTTCGAAGCCTTCGATGAGTGGTTTTCCAATGAAGGTGTATTCATCTTCATGCGTGTCACCGCACGTAGTCCTTTGGTCATCGCATGTCCAAAACCATAAGTCGGTGATTCGGCATTGACGTCGATTGTAACCATTGTCATGGAATACTTCTAGGTCAATCGGTGGTAGACTCAAACCAACGCCTCCAGTTTGCGGGTAGTCGTCAATCCTTTCAATGCTCCCTCTCAATATCGTGGAAAAGTGGAAATCATCAAATGAAAGATGCTGAACGACAAGCATGGCCGCCGAATGGACCAAACACGTCGACTTGTCCTCGCCAGGTGTTGTCCGTATCAAAGCTCATAATCGAATGAAGGTTGATGCAGCCATCGTATCCACGATGGATGAAATTGAAAATTATCAAGACGGTCGTGGCCCTATTCAGTTGATGAATGCTACCGAATTACCGGGAATTGTTGGAACCGCCTGGGGGATGGCGGATTGGCACTACGGTTACGGATTGCCCATTGGCGGTGTTGTTGCCACGGACATTGAACACGGCGACCAAGGTGGAGCGATTTCACCGGGAGCAGTTGGTTTTGACATCAACTGTGGCGTACGAGCAGTTGCCCTCAACATCGAGGCTCGTGATATTCCAAATTTGGAAAAGTTAGCACGACGTCTCAACGGACGCATACCAGCTGGAGGATCCGGAAAGGGGGGAATTGAAATGCCAGAATCCAAACTCAACACAATCCTTCGAGGTGGTCTCAACGAATTGGAGTCAATTGATGTCGAACAACATCACGTCACGGGAACGATTGAATCGGAAGGTTGTTTTGAGGTTGATGAGTTAACCATCAGCCAACGTGCGAAACAACGCGGTATGAGAGCCCTTGGAACACTTGGAAGTGGAAATCACTTCCTTGAATTGCAACGAGTTTCTGAGATTGTTGATGCAGAAACAGCAAAGAAGTGGAAACTTTCGGAAAACCAAGTTGTTGCGATGATACATTCGGGTTCTCGAGGACTCGGTCATCAAGTATGCAGTGACCACATCCATCAACTCGAACTTCGACTGAAGCAACGTGGAAACTTTTGGGTTGATGATGAATGGGGCTATGAATTACCCGATCGGCAACTCGCATCCGCTCCGATTCATTCCAAGCAGGGACAGGCTTACCTTAACGATATGAAGACTGCCGCAAATTATGCATTTACAAATCGAGCCGTCCTTACCGATCGATTGTTCAAGGGTTTGAAAGCTGAATTGGGTGAAGAGGTAGAGTTGTCAACATTGTACGATGTATCTCACAACATCGCTAAAATCGAAGAACACGTCATCCATGGTAAAAATTGTACATGCGCAGTTCATAGAAAAGGAGCGACAAGGGCATTCAGCGGAACGCAGCCTGAATTGCACAGAACCTTCGCTCAGACGGGGCAACCAGTCGTTGTTCCAGGCGATATGGGAAGGGGATCTTGGTTAATGGCTGGACCTCAGACCGAACAAAATCAGGCGTTTGGTAGCGCCTGTCATGGTGCGGGAAGAGCTTTGTCGCGTTCCGCAGCGAGAAGAAAAATCAATCCCGAAGCGAAGGAAAAAGAACTCCGAGAAAAGGGAATCATTGTACAAGCAGCGACAAAAAACATTCTTTCAGAGGAAGCCCCTGAAGCATACAAGAATGTGGATAGAGTCATTCAAAATACCGCAATTGCGAATCTCGCTCGACCCGTACTTCGGCTTGAGCCTATGACCGGGATCAAAGGCTAATCACATGCATGTGTTGGCGAGAGGGTGACCGCTGGTTGGTGCAGATCCTGTATGAACACCATCGGGTTCTTCGACGATGACAGAAAGAAGTGTGTTCACCAGTTCTTTCAAGTCATCGACTTGTGTTTGTAATTCTTTGATTCTCGCCTGAGTGTCGGTCTTCTTCTCAGTAGTGTTGCTCATGTTCATCCCATCCGAAGAAGTTGCCTTCTTCATCCAAAAACCAATTACGACGACACTTAATATTTGTTGAATAACTTGGCAGTATTCCGCGTTTTGTGGATGGAGCCACCGGCGAGGATCGAACTCGCGACCTCCTCATTACCAATGAGGTGCTATACCACTAAGCCACGGTGGCGGCGTCCATGCCACCAAGCATTTCGATATAACCGCTTCGCGTCTAGTCAAAACGAGCGCCCTCAAGGTGAAATGGCGCCGAGAGAGAGATTTGAACTCCCGAGGGACGGGCCCACGCGATTTCCAGTCGCGCGCACTACCAGGCTATGCGATCTCGGCTCGCATTTCATTCCAACCCTCATCAGTGTTTAACGCTCACGCCTCTCAAGGTTGCAACGCAAGAACCTCAAAGGGGGACTGTTACGGAGGGTCATGGACGGTGACGAACCAACCCAGTTATTGGGGAAGATTGAGGACGCATCACAAGATGCACTCCCGTTTCGTCTTGGTGACGTTGAGATAAAACCATGGTTCATCGATCTTCATCCAATGATTCCACAAATTCGTAACGAGCTCGTTTTCCAATTGAGGCTTTTCCGTTTGGATTGGAACACACAGTATTCGGTCGCTGTTGTATCTGCGATTTTTGCTGTTTTCCTTGGGGCACTTAATGGGGATATATTTGATGGTGGTAATGCAAAAATCTCTGGATTAGAGGGCCTCCAAGTTGCTGGAAGTACCGCTTACTTCCAGATGGTGTTGTCCGTTGTATGTTGGGCGTGGTTCCTGTTTTCTATGCTGCAATTGTTCCCAATCATGCGCACACACACCGTTACCTTACTGTTGATATGGGGAGGTTTAGGAATTGCTCAAGTTTACTTCCATTCAAACAACAAAGACTTCCCACTTTCCTTCTCACTCTCGGATATGATGGGCGGTTTCCTCATTACACTCGTTTGTATTTTCTTCTTGTATTTCTTCATCAAGGCGGTTCGGGAAACCCGGGATCTCCATGTAGAGACACATCACATCCACGAAGATGTACGAGTCATGGAAGCCTCAATGCGAGAACACTCACTGTCCGGATGGATGTTGGTTTGCTTGGCATGGACTGCTGGTGCAATGCTGAGTGCTTGGACAGGAGCGCATTACATCGCTGAGCGAACAGGGTCACGCACATGGGCGCTCGTACTTCACTTACTCTTCTCGGTTATTACCATCCCACTCATGGTTTGGACGATTTGGTTCCCGCAGAAAATGCTTGGTAACGAAGCCCGTGTTCGCACCAAAGCGGCTGTAACCGCAGAAGAAGACTTGATGAGCAAGGCAAGCCTCGTCGAAGTATCACCTGATGAGGAGGCTTGGTGATGGATTTAAAGAAACTTCGAGAAGATTTCCCTGCACTTTGCGAGGAACACCCTGTTGCCTATCTGGACAATGCCTGTGTCACCTTGCGACCACAATCTGTTATCAACGCCATATCAGATTACTACACAAAAACGCCAGGTTGTGGCGGTCGATCTGTGCATCGCTATGGGACCACCGTTTCCAGAACAATCGCACAATCTCGAAGAACACTTTCTGGATTCTTCAATGCTCCATCTGTCAATGAGATTGTCTTCACACGCAACGCTACACACAGCTTGAACCAAGTCGCAAAGGGTCTCTCTTGGGAAAAAGATGACATTGTTTTGACGACGGATCGAGAACACAATTCGAACTTAGTGCCTTGGTTGCAACTCGAAGAGGAACAAGGTGTTGACCACCGGGTTGTGCCGTCAAATCCAGACAACACGTTTGATCTAGAAGCATTTGAAAGCATGTGCTCTGAAGCTGGATCAAAACTACGCATGGTATCAATCAGCCAAGTAGGAAATCTGGATGGTATCCAAAGCCCTATTCGAGAAATCACGAAAATTGCCAAAGATTTTGATGCATTGGTTTGTGTCGACGGTGCTCAATCAGCTCCGCACATGCCTGTAGATGTTCAAGAAATGGGCATTGATTTCTTTGCGTTTTCGATTCACAAAATGCTCGGCCCATCTGGGATGGGAGGTTTGTGGGGTAAAGAAGAACTGCTCAACAACATGCGAACAATTCAATCCGGTGGACAGACCGTAAAAACCTCACACTATGACAGCGTTGAATGGGCACAATCCCCCTCAAAGTTTGAAGGTGGACTTGGCCACTTCGCTGGAATGATGGCAACTGGGGCTGCGATTGACTATCTCTCACAGTTGAACATGCAACAAGTTCACGAGCATGAAGTACGATTAAACCGTATTATGTCAAACGGCGTTAAAGACTTGGATGGTATTTCCATCATAGGACCGGAAGATGCATCACAACGAGGAGGTATCTGTTCGCTTCTTCTTGATGAAAAGCTTCCAGCACATGACATTGCGCTTCTTCTCGACGAGGTATCTGGTGTCATGGTCCGATCTGGGCAGCATTGTGTCCACTCATGGTTTAACAGCAGAGGGTACGATGGTTCGCTACGAGCATCTGCTTATTTTTACAACACTGACGAGGATGTTAAGCGATTTGTTGATACCTTCTCCGAAGCCGTAGAAGCATTTCAATGAGGTCTTTTCATGAAGGAAACGAATGGTTCTTCGCAGGAACTTGCACCATTAAATCCTCAACTGGAAAAAGATCTTCTCATCGTACGAAGAATCGTAAGTATAGCAATGGCTGCTTTGCTTGTCCTTGTCGCTGGATTTGTTTACAACATCATCGTGGGCGATGGTCTGACATTTGTAAGGCCAAGCGATGAACTGGTTGAATCGGAACGAGCTTACAGAAATCTCATCAATGTACCAAGTGAATACTCTGGGGAAGGCGTCAATGTGTGCATCGTTGACACCGGAATGGAACTGAATCATCCCGATCTCGAGGGTTTTGATGTTGCTGGATGGATCGATGTTGTCCAAGGCAAATCCAATCCCTACGATGACAATGGACACGGAACCAGCATGGCAGGGATATTGGTCGCAAATGGCTGGATCAACGGTGTTGCCAAGAACGTAAATCTCTACGTTGCAAAGTCGTTGCTTGAGAACGGTTCTGGCTATGAGGAAGACGTTGTCTCTGGAATTGACTGGTGTGTTAATCAGAACGTCAACATCATTTCACTTTCCTTAGGCGGAGGTCAAGATTTGTTTCCACTTCTGGGTTCCTCAAGTCGAACCATTGAAGATTCTGTGAACGATGCCATGGCTCGTGGAATATTTGTTGTCGCAGCCGCAGGCAATGATGGTGGGGAAGAAGACGATGGAGATGTTGCATCTCCAGGAAGTGAACGCAGAGTCATTTGTGTTGGAGGAGTTACACAATCCGGCAGTCATTGGTCGAAATCATCAACGGGGAACAACGCAGTGAGTTTTTTCCCACCGAAGCTACCACGAGGAGATCCGGACAAAAAGCCAGAACTTGTCGCACCTGCAAAAGATGTACCCGTTCTAAACGCTCAAGGCACTTGGTCATCCTCGAGTGGAACCAGTGCTGCAACGGTCTTCGTCACAGGTGCTCTTGCCCTTCTTCTTGAGGCACAACCTCAATTGGCCAGCAATGGAACATCAGGCGATGTATCGACAATCGATACCGTCAAAGATTGGCTTATGCAGACTGTCAATCCAAAAGAGGGACAAACCGATCACGACACCAACTATGGATACGGATTGCTCGATATCGATGCGCTTTTGGACAAGGCTGAACAAGAATCTACCGCTTGAAAAAAGCGACCAAGGTACCACTGAAGAGTGGAACAAATGCGATGTAGTGTGTTTCTTGAGTTGATTGAATGAATTCAATCCATGAATTGAAACCATCGACTTTTGCTTTCCCATCATCGTCAAATTCCTCATAATCACCGACCGGTGTCTCCGGTTCGGTCGTGTAGAGAACACCGTTGCTTGAAAGAAGTTCCATTCCATTCCGCAAGTCACTTGACAATCGAGAAAGGGGAGAGTCGATGATGATAGCATCGTATTGCTCAGATAGTCGCCGTTCATCCGCACCAACGCCAGAAGTTGTTGTCAATTTCCATGCTTTTTCCTCAGCACACAAAGTCGCAAAATCATTGACGATGATTGATGACCATTGCGCAGCTTCGTATCTTGATTGAAGCCGGTGAAGGATGACACCAAATTTGGCACCCTGTTCAACAATATCGAAACGTTCGATTGGATCATCGTTGAAGAGGTCAAAAAGCCATGCTGATCGGTGTCCAATGCTTCCGCCAACTTCGAGAACACGACGAGGCGCTTGTCGTCCGAGTGCGTCGCGTAGTCGGCGTAAGACAGATATGGACCACGTTGAAAGCCACATATGCTCAAATTGTGATGCAATATTAGCTGCGATTTCCGGCTCATCTCGTGCGCGTTCGTGATCTGCACTGAGCAAAGTTGGAAGAACTTGGGCTCGATCGACATCGCTCATACCTCAACCACAGCAACGGGTCGTTTTGAACAATGTGTCGGGACCGCATGCGGTGGATTCAAAGGGAACAGGCTTCGAGGTCATCTTGAGAAGCATGGATGACGAGTTCTACGAAGACGACTTCGAAGATGAAGAAGTCTTGGAAAACGCTGTTCTCTGTCCTACTTGTGAAGATGTCACAAGTCATCAGATTCTTAGAGAAAAAGAAGCAGGCCGAGGCAAGGATTACCTTCTACGATGTGAAGAATGTTCGACTGTTCAT
>JAKUNY010000229.1 GCA_022451765.1 Candidatus Poseidoniaceae archaeon | reverse complement strand
GTAACCAACGAACAAGAAGCCGACAAATATTGCTGGGAAATCACAGGTACAGTAACAGGTGATCCAACCGGAAACACGAGTGATACGCAAACATTTGACATTACTGTACCCGTCCTCAAGGAATGCAGTCTTTCCTTGTCGAAGACCAGCATAAACGTCGAACCTGATGGCGAGGGAACGCTCACTGCAACCTTCACCAACGAAGGTAACTCAGACTGGACCATTCGGGCTGACGCCGCAGGGCCAAAATCGGGCTGGGTCTCCTTTGTAGGAGGTTCGAGTGGACTGCTGCCTTACGATGGCGCAGGAACGAAAGCATTCAACCTCAAGGTCAATCCCGACGATTCGGTGAACGCTGGCGACGAACAAACAGTCTACATCCAAGGAAAAGACGGAAATCAAGTCAAGTGCA
Source organism: Candidatus Poseidoniaceae archaeon (assembly GCA_022451765.1). Classification (GTDB taxonomy): domain Archaea; phylum Thermoplasmatota; class Poseidoniia; order Poseidoniales; family Poseidoniaceae; genus MGIIa-L2. Next base: position 1,974 of record JAKUNY010000229.1, on the reverse strand, counting down.
ATGCTGAGCTTGCAATCACGGTTGGGCAGTCCTTTGGAGCAACCATTTCGATGACCTCCTCACAGCTGAACAACATCGAACCCGGAACCTCGGCAACCACCTCTGTTACGGTTGAGAACACCGGCAACGGCGTCGATACATTCAGAATTACTCCATCGTCTGTACCGAGCGGCTGGACCGTAGAATTGGAAGAGACACTTGTAACGCTTGATTCAAAGCACACACCAGACCGAAAAGAGACGGTCGACGTTACCGTCACACTGCCCGATGATGCACTCGCAACAGAAGTCGTCACCATTGATCTCTCCGTCGCTCCAAATTCTGGAGGCGAGGCTTACGACGATGTAACACTCTCTGTTTCGGTCGCTGAAGTTCATGGATTTGAAGCGGACTCCACCGCATTGACTCAAACGGGGAAGAACGGAAACGAAGTGAAGTTCCCGTTTGAGGTTGAAAATACAGGGAACGTTGAGGACAATTTCCGACTGAGCGTCATTCAACAAACTGCATCCCCCTCGTGGTCCTATTACTTTGAAGACGAGGCTGGAAACCGATTTACAGAAGTCTCCGTTAATGCCCGAGAGACAAACCAACTGTTCTTTGTGGCAACGGTATCGGACAGCGATGAATACTCCACGTTCACCGTACGTATCACCAACAAGGGTGACAACAGCAACATTGACGAGGATGGTGATGGCATTCCAGACAACCAACGTGAATTGCGATTTACAGCTTTCCTCACAACCCGTGATTACGCAATGGATGTGCGTCTTGAGGAAGGCGGTCTCGATGGGCGAACGGGTGAGTTGATTCTTGCGCCAGGCGATGAGGAAGACGTCGGGCTATGGATTCGAAACATGGGCAACGGAGACGATACAGCTGTTCTGGAACTCACCGGTTTGAACGGCATTGCAACTCGCACGGTGTTCAACAAAGGACTGCCGCTTGCTTCCAACAACGAAATCAACGTACCGTTTGGTTTTGGAATCTGGGATGAGAACAACAGCTCATTTGTTATCGATGCTTCAGGCGCTCCATACGTCGAAAGTACCAAAGATGCGATGGAGGAGGAGATGCTCTTTACCCTCAATTTAAGTCAAGGATATCAAGTTCGACCATACGAGATGTATTTGCAGCTAAGGGTGGAGGTCAATGAAGCCACACTCACAGGCGAAGGTGGCAACCTCTACATTGTTGTCACCAGTAAATCCAATGCTGCAAACCGAACAGGGCAAGCGACTGTTTCACTGAGTGTTCAGAAGTTCTTCGACCTCGACATCATTGAACCTGAGTCAACTTCCTTTGATCTTACGTATCCAGAAAGCCGATCCTTCACGATTCAAATTCGCAACGATGGAAACGTTGAGACGGAAACTGAAATCTTCTCATCCGAAAATCTCCGTGGATGGAAGATTGAACTTGAAGATCCACAAGACGATTGTGAAACGGTTACATTGTCCTCCTTGCTTTGCACCATCGAGAAAGGTGAGATTCTGAACATCACCGTCGAAATTAAGCCTCCGTATGGGGCTGAATTATCGGATACATTCGACTTCACCATCTCTGCTCAACCTGAAGAAATTGGTGTCATTGGTAGAGTCAATCAGCAATTCGAAGTAACGGGCAATCTCGAAGAAGGCTTGTTTGGTCTTGCAGACGATACAACACTGACACTCTTTGCAGGCGGATTCTTACTTCTCGTTGGCCTTGTCTTCATACTTGGCCGTCGAAACTGAACGACTGCTAAACATTGACATCTTCGGTCTATGCATGGGCGGCAAAGGCAATCTTACTCAAGACAATCAAGCAACTGCTTTACTCTTTTTTGGACACCTGTTGCAGTAAGATTTCTTCTTCTTGTATTTCTTGCAACATTTTGATTTCATTTTCACTTGTTCAACGACATCCATTTTGTTCTTTATAGAACAAGAATTATTGCATCCAGAGCAACCCCTCTTCTCGCTGTTTTCTCGC
>JAKUNY010000228.1 GCA_022451765.1 Candidatus Poseidoniaceae archaeon | reverse complement strand
CCAGTAAATCCAATGGTACCGATTGTGAACATGATGGCGAGAATGATGTAACCGTCTGCACCAAAATAAGGCGCTGCTCCCATAAGCGCACAAAAGATGATACCGGCAGCAGTGTACCACTTAAGGAGCATTTTCTTAATCGGCATTTTGTCAGCAATCACGCCGAGCGCTGGAGCAGTTGCTACAACAAAGATCATTGAGAACGTCAATATAGTTGCGTAGAACGAATCACCTGATTGCGTACCAGTAGCCTTGTTGTACAAATTTGCCATCAGGGCAGGAGCGATGACTGTCATGACTGTAAGTGCATAGGCTTGGTTGGCCCAGTCAAAGAAATACCATCCCTTGATAGCTTTTTGATCATCATCGCTGATCGATGACATAATGTCCTTTGCCGTTTTCAAATCGTCCGCAATCGCCATCTCACTCATGGTATCCCCAGCCACACCATATCCGACTTGGTTTATGAAAGCAACACCTACGAAGGAATGAAGCACATCCGTTTGCGTTCATGCAACAAATCTTCAAACAGAAAAACCTGCAGCGCTACACATGACAAAGCGCTTTCAGAAAATCTTAGTCACTGGATGTACAGGTTTTCTGGGGCGTCAAGTGACGCAGGAGTTTCTCTCGAGAGGGTACAACGTTCGTGGAACAACCCGAACACCAGAAGAGATGCACCAATCCATACTCTCTGATTTTGCGGCTGGAGATGCGTTGGAACTTCGCACCCTTGACCTCAACATGGATCAAGGATGGCAAGAGGCGATGGACGGGATTGATGCAGTCATCCATACTGCATCCCCCTTCACCGCGTATGAGCCAAAAGACGAGATGGAGTTGATCCGGCCTGCTCGGGAAGGAACTCTGCGAATTCTCAACATAGGCTACGGTGAAGGGATACGTAAGTTTGTGATTACATCATCGACTGCTGCTATATCTGGTGCAACACCGACAAAAAAACATCAAACCTACAGTGAACGGGATTGGACCGATCTAAGCACCAAAGTTTCCGCCTACACAAAGAGTAAAACGCTTGCTGAGAGAGCTGCCAGAGAATTTGCAGAATCCAACAAGGATGTAATTTTGACAACCGTGAATCCAAACGTGATTTTTGGACCGCTTCACAGCGGCCGGTCAGGGACTTCTTTGAGAATCATCGAAACAATCGTAAAAAGTTCATACCCAGGATACCCAAAAATTAGCTTCGCACCTGTCGATGTTCGAGATGTTGCGTGGATGCATGCAGAAGCATTGGAGAACAGTGAACTGGACGGTGAGCGACTGATGATGGCATCAACTCCAATCACCATGCCGCAGATTGCTCGTTGCCTGAAATCCAATGGATACAAAGTGCCTACAGTGGCGCTTCCGAACATTGCGGTACGCTTCATGTCTCTGTTCATCAAAGAAGCAAGATTGGTCGCTCGAGGTTTAGGTACAACCAGTTACTACGATTGTTCGAACACCATCAAGAAAACCGGCTGGGAATCAACCAGTCATGAAGAGATGATTCTCTCCGCAGCAAAATCACTCGGTCTTCAATGATCACGAATGATAATGTAACGGCCAAGGGCTTCTTGCCACATAATTTTCTGACCTGCTTCGATGTTCATTGCAGCATCAGCACTCGGCATTGGCAATATCATCATGGAATAGTCACGATCGTTCATAGCATGAACTTCGTTGCCTTCCATGTGCGTGACGGTTGCGGTTCCTTTCTCAATCATCGGAACACTGATCGAGTCAGTAACTGTACCTACGTGTGAAATTTTCTTACCTGTGAAGATGCTTTCAAGGGACAGACGTGCCTTTGCAGAACCGTGCTTACCCGGCTTGGATTTAGAGATGCTCAAAATTTTGTAGGCTTCATCATCGACGACACAAAATCGTCCAACTTTGAGGGTTCGAATCTCGACACGATCGGTTCCTGGCATGGCCCTACGCTGTGGTGGTGGCTTAAGACAGTTCGGTTACCTAAGAAAGAATATCAAAGTTCTCGCACATCAAAACGCTGACCGGATTGTTCGGTTGTATGGTTGACGATCAGGTTGTGAAGTTTGTTGGCCACATCATCAGGATTCGTTAATTGTCCATCTCGATGGTAGCCAACAAAGGATTCAACCATTGGGAAATCGTCTTGCGACGATGTTCGAATTTCGAGTTGCATGTCTGTATTCACAATTCCGGGCGCCACAGCAACAGAAGTGATTCCATCCTTTTCACCCTCCTCGGCTAAGCATCGAGACCACATGTCCAAGGCCGCTTTTGATACGCAATAAGCAGACCAAGAATGCAAGGGACGCAATGCTGCACCACTGGAGATCGTTGTCACTCTACATCGCTCGGACGCTTTCATCTTTGAATAGAGGCCTTTAGTCAACCGTTGCACACCTGTTATGTTG
>JAKUNY010000227.1 GCA_022451765.1 Candidatus Poseidoniaceae archaeon | reverse complement strand
TCTCCTTGCAAATCCAGAGGCATGCGAGGATCGTAACCTGCATGGACCAAACGAAGATTATCGAGGACGATGTGATTCGGAAGGTTATCCATCCACATTAGATCGCTTGCGAATTGTTTCTTTGCATCGTAAAGGTCACCTTCAGCTCGAACAATGTAAGAACCCCATGTTGATCTTCCTCCACGAACTAACCAAGGTTGCCACAATTCAACACTCCCGTCATCCTGCAGTGATGAAACAGCCATCAACTCATGGTTTCCTTTCAAACAGATGATTTGCGGGTGTGTTCGGATGAAATCGATCAGGCCAGCAGAATCGGGTCCACGATCGATCATATCTCCAAGGCAGACGACTCGGTCTTCTGGATTCAATTTCAACCGATGTATGAGGGCTCGAAACGTTCCAAGATGTCCGTGAACATCACCGATAGCCCAAACATTTCGGCCCTCATCCAGCCTTGCTTGCAAGTCCGCTTCGATGTGTGCATCCCTAAAGGATGGGCCCAGAGGTAGGTCCAATTTGCATCCCATGATTTTCACAAGAGAAGAGATTCCTCTCCGGTTATCAATTACCAATGAGGATATATTGTCTTCGCTTGGTTTGTGGGCCAAATGTGTCGATTTCTGGACCTTTTCCTATATATCAGAGTCAACTATTTCAGCCAATAGCAAGATAATTTTTTTAAAAAATATCAATACTATGTGGTTTTATTGATGCTTTACATATTTCTTCTGTATTGTCCACCAACACGGAACAATGCATCTGTGATTTGTCCTAGACTTGCAACCTTCACAGTTTCCATCAACTCTTCGAAGACGTTTCCACCTGTTCGTGCAACTTCTTGCAGCTGTGCGAGAGCGGCTATTGTTGCATCGCCTTCCTTGGTTTGACGATCTTCGGTTCGCTCAAGACATGCTTGCTTTTCCTCTGGTGTGGCTCGAGCCAATTCCATTTCGAAATCATCCGCACTTGATTCATCGAAGACTTGTGCGTTTGGATTTTGGAAGGTGTTGACGCCAATGATAGGTAACGTTCCATCGTGCTTAAGGTGCTCATAATACATCGATTCATCCTGAATCTTTCCTCGCTGGTACATGGTCTCCATTGCACCAAGAACACCTCCGCGTCGAGAGATGGCTTCGAATTCCTCGAGAACGGCTGCTTCGACAAGGTCTGTGAGTTCATCGACAATGAACGCACCTTGGAGTGGATTCTCGGTCTTGGTCCAACCGGATTCCTTGTTGACAATGAGTTGGATGGCCAATGCACGTCGTACGGATTCTTCGGTTGGTGTTGTAATGGCTTCGTCGTATGCATTGGTGTGCAACGAGTTGGCATTGTCTTGGATGGCAAGGAGTGCTTGCAGGGTTGTACGAATATCGTTGAAGTCAATCTCTTGAGCGTGAAGTGAACGACCAGATGTCTGAATGTGATACTTCAGTTTCTGGGAGCGTTCGTTTGCTCCATACAAGTCACGCATGGCAACAGCCCAGATACGTCGAGCAACACGACCAATGACGGTGTATTCCGGATCCAATCCATTGCTGAAAAAGAAGGAGAGGTTGGGTGCGAACTTGTCGATGTCCATGCCTCGACTTCGATAGTATTCGACGTAGGTAAAGCCGTTTGCGAGTGTAAGGGCGAGTTGCGTGATGGGGTTGGCACCTGCTTCTGCAATATGATAGCCGCTAATGGAAACGGAGTAGTGGTTGCGTACGTTATGGTCAATGTAGTATTGCTGAACATCGCCCATGAGTTTGAGTGCAAACGGAGTTGAGAAGATACACGTATTCTGGGCTTGGTCCTCCTTGAGGATGTCTGCTTGAACGGTTCCACGAACCGTTGAGAGGGTTCGTGCTTTGATTTCCGCATAGGTTTCAGCATCAACCATTTCATCACCACGTCGTCCCACCGTCCCGAGGCCAAATCCATTGTGACCTTCTGGCAACTCTCCGCGATATGCAACATCGAGTGGTTCGACAGCTTTGCCTTGTTCTTCGAGGTACCTCTCTACTTGCTGGTCGATGGCAGCATTGAGGAAGAAAGCAAGCAAGATTGGTGCTGGACCGTTGATGGTCATCGATACTGATGTGTTGGAATCGCAGAGATCGAATCCCGAATAGAGGCGCTTTGCATCATCACAGGTTGCAATGCTGACACCGGAGTTTCCGACCTTGCCCCAAATGTCTGGACGAAGTGCAGGGTCACGACCATACAGTGTGACGGAGTCAAAGGCCGTTGACAATCGAACGTAATCTTGTCCTTGACTCAGATAGTGGAATCGTCGATTGGTTCGTTCAGGTTCACCTTCACCAGCAAACATTCGAGCGCTCAACTCGTCGGTTCGCTTGAATGGGAACACGCCAGCAGTGTATGGGAAATGGCCCGGTGCGTTCTCTTTGCTAAGCCATTCGAACAGTTCACCGTCATCGGCAAAGGTCGGTAGTGCTACA
>JAKUNY010000226.1 GCA_022451765.1 Candidatus Poseidoniaceae archaeon | reverse complement strand
ACTGGTCAAACGACCACATTTTATGACGATGAGGCGGATTTTACTTCCGTCAGTGTTCCTTTTGATCGAGCCAGGAATGCTTCCTTAGAATTGGTTTTACGTCAAGTTCAGGGATTAAGTGATGAACGTCTCTATTTCACGTACTGGCTGGCACAAGGCCCGCAGTTTGAGACCGCTGCTGAGGTGCGGGCCATCGAGAAATTTGGAGGGCATGTCGTCGGCATGACGATGCCAAGAGAAGCCAAACTCTGTCGAGACCTTGCGTTGCCGTATGCAGCGCTCCTCATAGGATCCAACTGGGCCGCTGGAAAAGAACCAGGCGATGAAAATGCCGATTTGAGTCATGAAGCTGTATCCGCAGAAGCGAACAGAAGACTTGGACCTGTCTGGAATTGCATTACATCCCTGTTGACACAATGATTTAGAGCGTTCAACACGACCACGACCCATGGAACCTTTTTCGGTCGAATCGTGGCTGGCATCAAAAGATGAAGCCGTCTGGACTGGAATGATGAAACGTGTGGCAGCTTTTCATCACAAGCATGACTTTGCAGGGAACACCGGCCACGATATGGGATATCGAATCGCTCTAACCGTGGAAGAGTTGGGTGAATTGGCAGCAGCAATCACCAAGAACAAACCGATTGAAGAAGTCGCAGAAGAAATGGCTGATGTTCTCATATTACTGATGGGCCATTCACTTGCAATGAACATCGATCTGAAGGCATCCTTTGAAGCCAAAGTTGACAAAATCATGAAACGCCCTGCTCGCAAAGGACGTCTCGGTATTCGCGTTACAGAGTATACGGATTCATGATTTTCTCAAGATCATGTACGTTGTTGGATGTTCATTGTCGCTGCTTTCTGGTGTGGATTCAATGATTTCTCGATTCCATTCATCACCGAACATACCAACTTTGATGTCACCTGAGTTTGACGTTTCGACCGAGGTTAAGTGAATCTCATCAACCAAATCTCGACACTGTTCATAGACATCTGCACCACCAATGATCCAACATTCATCGCAGTTGTTGTTGCTCGCATGTTCAATTCCATTCTCTATAGAATAGGTAACATGGGCATCTGAAAGGGCATAATTTCTGTTTCTTGTAACAACGATGTTGATTCGATCGACGAGGGGTCGAAACCTCTCTGGGATTGTTTCCCACGTCGTTCGCCCCATCAACACAGCACTGTTCCCTTGTCCTATCGTGAGGCGTTTGAATCGAAGCATATCGGACTGTAGACGCCAAGGGAGACCGTTTTCTTTTCCAATGCATCCATCCAAATCCATGGCAAGAATCATCTTCAGCATCATGGCAATCAAACCGAGATAGGAGCGGAGATGTGGGGATGATGTTCGTACCCGATGATTTCGATGTGTTCAAAGGTAAACGCATCGATGTCAGCAATCGATTGATCAAGTTTTAGCACCGGAAGAGTGAGTGGTTCTCGACTGATTTGCTCTCTTGCTTGATCAAGATGGTTCATGTAAAGGTGAGCATCACCAAGTGTGTGAACGAACGTACCTGCTTCAAGCCCGCAGACTTGAGCCATCATGTGGGTCAGTAGCGCGTACGAGGCTATGTTGAAAGGAACGCCGAGAAAGACATCGGCACTTCGTTGATAGAGTTGGCAATTCAGTTTGCCATCCGCAACATGGAATTGGAAAAAGGCATGACAGGGCATCAACGCCATCTCATCAAGCTCGCCAACGTTCCAGGCTGAAACGATAATTCGGCGACTGTTTGGATTGTTTTTGATTTGCTCAATGGCCTGTTCGACTTGGTCGATAATTCGGCCATCTTTGGCTTCCCATTTCCTCCATTGTTTTCCGTAGACTGGTCCTAGGTCTCCATTCTCATCTGCCCACTCATTCCAAATCCGCACGCCGTTTTCTTGTAGGTATTTTACGTTGGTATCACCCTTGAGGAACCACAACAATTCGTGAACAATCGATCGTAGGTGAAGTTTCTTTGTCGTCACCATTGGAAACCCTTCAGAGAGATCAAAACGCATCTGATAACCAAACACAGAAAGTGTACCAGTACCTGTTCTGTCACCTTTTTCGACACCGTTGTCGAGGATATGTCTCATGAGGTTGAGATACTCTTGCATAGGCTCACCAGCAGTTCGTCATCGATGGAAGCCCTTGAGGGTTACCGAGCATCAAGGAGCGCCAAGGGCGAGGATGCTTCCCATCAACTGGTCAGTAAATCGTCTGTAAAAGGCCGCAAGTTCGCTTCGAATCTCATGCTCCTCCTTTTCGGCAAGAATCTTCAGTGATTCTGCAGATTGGTTCCCTCCATTGACATCGGTTAACCACTGAAACCACGAGATTCCTTCTCCAGATTGAATCGTAACCTGCTTGTGTAAACGGGGAAATTTGTGTTTCTGTGCCTCCATCATGTTTCGCGTACCAATGAGTGCAATTGGAACAACAATACACTCTGGATAGGATGCTGCTAAACGGGCGACTCC
>JAKUNY010000225.1 GCA_022451765.1 Candidatus Poseidoniaceae archaeon | reverse complement strand
AATGGGCGACCAGGCCGCGACCTCCCTCGCCAAGAACACCCTCTCCGTGGCAGTCATCGACCAAAACCATCGCCCCAAACTCTTCTGCAAGTTTGTTGATTTCATCGAGTGGAGCATAATCCCCGTCCATTGAGAACACCCCATCGGTAATGATGAGTTTCCGATCTGCATCTTCATGTGCTCTGAGAACGGCCTCGAGTTCGCCCATGTCGTTGTGAGCGTAAACACCTCGTCGTGCTTTTGTCAATCGCACACCATCGATGATGGAACCGTGATTTAACTCATCACTGATGATGACGTCCTGTGGGCCTTGGACCAATGTTGGAATCAGTCCAACGTTCGCAGTATATCCCGCCGAATATATGAGCGCCGCTTCAACCCCTTTGAATTCTGCTACGGTGCGCTCGGCATCAAGATGAAGGTCCATTGTACCTGCAAGCGCTCGAACAGAGCCGCTTCCAGCACCGTACGTTGTTGTTGCATCGACCATTGCTTTGACAACTTTAGGATGCGTTGTCAGGTTGAGATAATTGTCCGCCGAGAGCATGATGGTTGGCTTCCCTTCCATAACACACCGAGGCTGGTTTGGTCCTTCCAAGGTGGGAGGTTCCCACAGCAAAGATTTCTCATTGAGTTCATCAAACCGCTGTTTCATCCACGTCATATCGCCAGGCATGGTCTCACCAAACCACCCTCGACGATGTTGATTAAGGGCTTTTGTGAGACGTGGTCTGAACACGCATGATGAAAAGGGAGATTGTTTAGGCTCACTTTGTGCAACTGAAGGGAATCGTCAGCAGTGGTTTGGGCAGAGCCCATGTCTTCATGTCGCAACCACATTACCAAGAACAATTCCGATCAATACTAGGTACAACCGCTTGGCCAGGTACGCTAAACATCAAGGTCGAACAAGATCATCTTGTCCACTACATTGCCTTGAGGAACAAGGCCGGAATCGATACACTCGACGCAGATGCTGCATCACTTGAGCAAGCCAATCATGTTGAAGTCGACGCCTTTGAAGCATTGCGGGTTCGTGGATTTCTTCGAGACGGAGTTTCCTTCGGTGGGGCAACGGCGTTCAAAGCGAAGATTTCGCATGCTGAAACGGCCATCGATTGTGCGATTCTCATTCCAGATTTAACCCGGCATGTGGATGTTGTCGAAGTCATTTCAGGACCATTCTTGCGAGAACGCCTTGGTATTGAAGACGGTGATGATGTAACTCTTCATGTCGGGGATAACTAGTCCCAAATACCCATATCCATACGAGCATCTTCGGTAGCGTGTACTCTGGGATCCCATCGTGGAGTCCAAACGAGATTGATGTGAACGCTCTCCAAACCATCAGTTTGCAGTGCTGCACGATGAGCGGCTGCCATGATTTCTGGCGCTGCGGGGCATCCAGGTGAGGTCAATGTGAGATCGATTTCTGCGTGTTTCCCCTCATCCCGATCTTCAAATCGAACTGCGTATACTAGCCCAAGATCGACGATTGAAATGTCCAGTTCGGGGTCCTCAACCGCTTGCAATGCGTGCATGACCTCTTCTTCCTTTACCATCAGTCGACCTCCTGTAAATCACTCATAACCTTGTCGAACATGTTGCGAAAACCATTGCTTCGTGATGGAGAGAGGGAATTCAGGATACCCATCTCGACTGCAAACTCTGGTGTTAGAGACAAGGCAATCTCCAACGGTTGGTCATCGATTGCGATGGTCAAAACACCCATCAAACCTTGGACAAGTTTTGAATCCGCCCCAGAAAAGAGGCGAACATTGTTTTGATCAACATCGACGCGAACGTGAGCCTCTGATTGGCATCCTAAAATGCGAGTAGCATCGTTCCATTCACTCGTTGGTAACTCATTGACCTCGGAAGCGAGATCAAAAACATATTCCAGACGTTCCATACGGTCATCGATGGATTGGAAGTCTTCAATTAACTCTGCAAGTTGTTGAGGATAGCTCATGCAAACCGCTCCAAAATTGCACGCACATGTGTCAAGAATTCTTCCGCATCCTGCATGGTGTTGTAGATGTAGAATGAGGCACGTACCGTGCCGCTGATTCCAAGTCGATTCAACAGTGGTTGAGCGCAGTGGTGTCCAGTTCGAACGGCCACACCACGAGCGTCGAGGAGATGAGCAAAGTCTTCACTGTGGAGTGTTGGGTGAAGGAAGGAAACAACCGATGAATCTTCATCATCGTGGCGACCATAGACGGTCATTCCCATCGATCGGAGTTCTCCAGCTACGTGGCGGGCAATTCCCAAAAGGCGCTTGTGTTGTTCCACAAGGTCGAGGTTGGCAAGGTAACTAAGCGCAGCATTCCAACCGATGGCTTCAGCGATTCGAGGCGTTCCCGCTTCGAAGCGATGTTCGTTTGTTTGGTAAGTCGATCCCTCCAAAGTGACGGTTTCGATCATATCGCCACCTCCCATGAACGGTTTCATCTCCTGAAAGGTCTCTTCGGTGCCCAACAGACATCCAATTCCCGTTGGACC
>JAKUNY010000224.1 GCA_022451765.1 Candidatus Poseidoniaceae archaeon | reverse complement strand
GATGCTAGCGAACATCGTGCATAAGACCTGTCAAAGTACAACGATATATCAAAGCAAGAATTTGCACCTGACCGCGTAACCACGGATCTGTTCCCGAGTTTGTGGAAGCCGCAAACGGTTCAGTATCCGTACGAGCGCCTTGAGGACATGGAGCCATGGCTGTTCGTACCAGGGAACTACAACGGACGAATCGGAGTCATCTGGGAGACCTGTACAGCATGCAAGATGTGCGTTAACATATGTCCAAACGATTGTTTGCACATGACCACAGAACTTCGTGTCGACGTTCTTGATAACGCAGAGGGAGAATACGACGGCTATGGTGCTGAACTTGAAGTCGGTGGATATGCCGCCAAGTTCCGAGAAGAAGTGACTGAAGAACTGGAATCCTTTGACCTCATTACTGCACACTCTGCACCTCCTTCTGAATGGAAGTTTGCTCAAGTTTTGGATCTCTCAGGAGACACTGCAACGGTTCGATGGAACGATTCTGGGCAAGAGGAAATCCTTGCTCAATCCGAACTTCGAACAGCTGACAATCAAATTGTATCAGGTCGCATTGACATCGGTCGCTGTATGTTCTGCGGACTTTGTATGGAAGCCTGCGGCTTTACATCGTTCTTCATGACCAACGAGTACGATGGTATGTCTGGCTTCACTCGACAGGATCTCTGGTTCGATGCAAATCGGACTCGTGTTCTACCTTCAGTTCACCAAGAAGCGGTTGATGGCGAGCTTGCAAAGCGGGCCACCAAAGAACGCGACAAGCGAGCAAAGGCTGCTGCGAAGGCAGCCAAGGCCGCTGAGGAAGGTGCCTGAGATGGACGTCGCCTCAACGACCGAAACCATCATTTTTTTCGTGTTCGCTACAATCACCATCCTTGGAGCGTTGGGGCTTATCTATGCACAACGAGTTGCACACTCGATGCTCTCACTGATCTTCTGTTTCATGGCCGTGTCAGGTATTTTCATTCTCATGGGTGCCGAATTCTTGGCCGCCATTCAAATTCTCGTTTATCTGGCCAGCGTTGGTTTGGTCGTTTTGTTTGGTATTATGCTGACGCGCCGACAAATTCAGGAGGAGGATTTTGAATGAGATTGATGTCTACACTAACCCGTCTTGGCTTGATTTTCCTTGCAGGTGCAATGATTACAGTTCTTGGAACGTCTGAACTTTGGGACGAAGATCCGAAGGAAATCACCACCCTTGATCTCGCAAACACAATGCTCGATGATTGGGCTCTTCCCTTGCTTATTCTCGGTGTCCTGATGGCCATGGCCATGATGGGTGCAGCCTACCTCGTTCGAGACGAACGTCGTGAAAATTTGGAATGGGAACAGCGAGGTGAAGACGTATGATTGATCCAGCATGGGTAAGCGTTCTTTCCGCGATTTTGTTCACCATCGGCCTGTGGGGCGCATTTACTCGAAAAAATGCAATCGTCGTCCTGATGTGCCTTGAATTGATTCTCAACGCTGCAAACCTTCAGTTTGTTGCAGCTGCCATCCAACACGGAGACGCATCCGGTTGGGTTTACGCCATCTTTGCTATTGCCATAGCAGCCTCAGAGGTTGCCATTGGCCTAGCCATTTTCCTCGCCATGTACGGCCAACACGAAACGATTTCACTCGATGACGTGAATCTCTTGAAACACTGAGGTGATATGATGGCTGGTGGCGGTACAATAACAACGATTGAAAGTGGAATCATTGAGTATGCGATATTTATCGTTCTTTTACCAATGCTCGCATTCCCAATCATTCTTTTCCTTGGACATATTTTCAATGGAAACCAAACATGGGTAAAGTCGGCAAAAGAAGGCGGTCTCATTGCACTACCGATAATGGTTGCAAGTTTTGTTCTCTCCTTCCTTCTCATTGTTGAATTCATAGGAGCAAGCCAAGGAGAATATTCCATTGGGACATGGTTGTCTTTTGGCTGGATTAAAGCCGATGGAATGACCATTGATGATATGGCGTTTGGGGTTGGAATCTACATCGACCACGTCACAGTAATGCTCCTGTTCGTAGCATCTTTCCTCTGCATGCTCATTAACATCTTCAGCATTGGATACATGAATACAGACCCGGTCAATGACAACAAAAACCATCGTTTCTACGCCGAATTCGTTCTTTTCTGCTCAGGTATGCTCGGAATGGTTCTTGCAGATTCTTTCCTATGGTTGTTCATCTTCTGGGAATTGATGGGTCTCTGTTCATACCTCTTGATTGGATTTTACTACGAGAAACCGAGTGCAGCCTACGCCGCCAAGAAAGCCTTCCTTACGACCCGAATAGGAGACGTATTTCTCGTAATAGGTTTGGTTATGCTGTGGAATCTTTTCGGTTCACTCCATTATGTAGACGTTTTCGATCCTGCTGAAATTGCAAAGGTCGATCCCGGCGAACTTCAGCTTGCTTTGGGCATGATGTTTATTGGTGCAGTTGGTAAATCAGCACAATTCACACTCCACTTATGGCTCCCGGATGCAATGGAAGGCCCAAC
>JAKUNY010000223.1 GCA_022451765.1 Candidatus Poseidoniaceae archaeon | reverse complement strand
AGAGCGCTACAAGATCGAGCGAGACAAACGCGTCCGAAACGATGGCCCAGACCAATACAAAGAACCAACAGGCCGCTTCGCCCACCTCCTTGAAGACCCCTACACAACAATTAAGGAGCGAAAACCCCGCACTGATGAAACAACTGTTGCCATAATTGGCGGTGGATTCGCAGGACTATGTACAGGAGCACGGCTTAAAGCCGCTGGCATTAAGGACATCACCATTATTGAGAGCGGGGGAGATTTCGGCGGAGTCTGGTACTGGAACCGTTATCCAGGAGCAATGTGCGACACCGCAGCAATGGTCTACCTGCCACTCCTAGAAGAAACAAACTACTTTCCCTCAGAAAAATATGTACAAGGATATGAAATACACGAGCACGCAAAACGCATCGCTACAACATTTGATCTCTACGAAGGAGCGCTCTTTTCCACCAGCGTCACGGAAGCACGATGGGATGAAAACAGTAAAAGATGGATAATCAAAACTGATCGAGGCGATGAACTTAAAGCACAATTTCTCACCATGGGAACAGGCCCCATCTCAAAACCAAAACTTCCAGGAATAACCGGCATAGAAGATTTCAAAGGACACATGTTCCACACTGCCCGATGGGACTACGACTACACAGGAGGAGACCGAACCGGTCAACTAATGGAAGGCCTATCAGACAAAAGGGTAGGAATTATTGGAACCGGGGCAACAGCCGTTCAATGCATACCCCACCTCTCAGCAGCAGCAGGTGATCTCTATGTGTTCCAACGAACACCCTCATCAATAGATGAACGTAACAACCGCCCTCTCACCGATGATGACTTCAACGACCTTCAACCAGGATGGCAACGAGAATGGCTCATGAATTTCGCAACGCTCCAATCGGGTGGAATAGCCGACAAAGACCTCGTCAAAGACGGATGGACAGACATCGCCATACGTATCCGAGACCGCATCATCAACAAAATCCAGGACACACCAGGAGCGAGCCTTGACAGTGTCTGGATTGAAGCATTCAGCGAATCCGATGACGAAAAGATGAACGAAATACGGGCTCGAGTCAATACCATCGTTACCGAAGATTAAACCGCTGAGGCCCTTAAACCCTGGTATCGACAACTATGCAAACGGCCATGTTTCCACGACGATTACCTACAATCATTCAACAACCCCTCAACACACCTCATTGACACAGACGGAAAAGGTGTTGAGCGAATCGACGAAACTGGCATATGGGCAAACGGTGAACACTATGAACTTGACTGCATTATTCTTGCTTCCGGATTTGAAGTGCACATCGTCCACACCGCACATTATGAAACATATGGTAAATCCGGTAAAAGCCTCAGTGAACACTGGAGTGACGGTATGAAAAGCCTCCACGGCATCAATATTCACGGTTTCCCAAACATGTTCATACTTGGGTTAGCACAAGGAGGAAACCTTGTTGCCAACGTAACCCATAACTTCAGCGAATCCTCAACTGCAATAGCAGCCATGGTTCGAGAATGTGTAGAAAAGGGGCACGAGACCCTTGAACCTACTCACGAAGCAGAAAAACAATGGGTGAATAGCTTGGAGGTCCAAGACCGCGGTTTCCTCGCAAACTGTACACCTGGCTATTACAACAACGAAGGACACACGACAACCGACCGAGATCTATTCAGTTCAGCACGTTACCCGGAAGGATCTGTAGCATTCTTTAACTATCTGAAGAAATGGGTTGAAAGTGGAAACTTTGACGGCCTTACATTCACATAAATGCTGAGTTACGCTGATCCACCACTGATCCTCCGAGACGTTTTCCCAAGTATTGAACAAGTGCAAGATCTTCTAACAACCCATGCCCCATATACACCCTTGGGTGGATGGTATAACCCGGGGGCTGATCCTCACGCGAAAACTCGTCCTATGTGGTTCCAAAATGATTGGGTTCACGACACATATATTGCGGAAGGTTCAGAAATATTTCTTAATAATGACACATATATTGAACAGTCAAAAGCGTTCTATAACGCTGACATCATAGAACCCCATAGCGTGTACGTAAATATTATGGCGTTAATAAATGATGGTGGCCCCGCTCACACGGATAATTCACGATTTCACGGACGTGAACGAGCAAACACACCCATGTGGCTATTACGAGCAATGACGTGGTCTCATCTTTTCAACGCCTATGAAATCGTCCAAGCAACAGCTATTTGGTGGCTTGACGACGTGGAAGGGGGAGGGCTGTTGTATTGGCCCGACGGCCCAGATCATCCACCAACAGAACATGTTGGTGATATGAAAAATACGGCACTCCTTGGAGATAACCACGGCATGTTCCATCAGGTAGGACCAGTCGGACCGTTTGATAACGGAACAGTTCTCGTAACTCCCTCAGCACAACTTCTCCCCACACAAGACAACACGTGGGTTGTAATCGACCGTGAGGAAAAGATTTATGAGGCGCCACTCAATGCGTACCGTGTTTCTGTGTTAAGGAAAGCAAATGTGTACACAGATATT
>JAKUNY010000222.1 GCA_022451765.1 Candidatus Poseidoniaceae archaeon | reverse complement strand
TGTACTTTACGTTGAATTCACGCATGATGTCGACGTATTCACGAGTCCAAAGGTAATCTTCAATGGCTTTTCAATCTGCACCGAGTGCTTTGACTTTTGAGGCAGGGTCATCTGAAGGCAGGCTTGAATTCAATCCTGGTGGTAAATCGCCCTCAGCTGAGCTCGACCAATCCGTGTTATCGCGGCTACGCTTTACGATGTTCATTGAGATGGTCATTCCTGACGAGACGATTTTGTCGGTTAAAGATTGAACAAATTTCTTGTTTGCCATGTGTACTTCATAATCCTTCTTCAAAGCAGAGTAAAGGTCCTTTTCGCCCTTGTGTGATTCGACGGTTTGTTCTCGATCCCACCCTTGAACTTCAAGAAGTTCTTCGACGATATGAGGGGGGTTCTCCGGCAACACACCGAGGGCGTCGCCGACTTTGTAATCCAGGCCTGAATCCCCCAAGGCGAAGACGATGTGACGAGTTTCTTTTCTCGAACCTTCTCCGTTGAGAATGTACGATTCCGTAATTTTTGAATTGTAGGGGTTTTTTGCAGACCAGTTACTCATTGTTTCACCTCAGCGCTTGCGACGTTTTTTCCGAATTGTGACCCACTTATCATCATTCTCTTACGCCCATAGACTTGCAACACAGAGTTGAAAGAGTGGATTGTTGAGGAGAGCCTATGACCCACGAGGTGAGAATGCTCGGCACAGGTAATGCATTCTTACCGCACCTACGTCATCACTCTTTCCTCATTTTCGATGGGAAACACATCATCGATGCACCTCCGACCGCACTGTTGAGTTTACGACGTGCGGGGATTTCACCAGCAGACATCGAGACCATCTTTGTTACCCACCTTCATGGCGACCACGTTTTTGGCTTGCCTTTTCTTTTGCTCGAAAAGAAGTACATTTCAGACCGAGAAGGTGACCGTCCGCTTACCATTTTTGGCTCGATGGGTGTTCGAGAACGCCTTCGTCAATTATGCTCGCTTGCATTCCCGGGAAGTCTCGATGATGCATTGGATAATGTTCGATTTGTTGAGACCGATTCTGGGGCCATCGATGGTTGGGACTGGGAACGATTTCGTGTGCATCACGTCGATGCTGTCGACCCATTCGGCTATCGTTTCCAACACACAGATGGATGCGCTTTTGTTCATTCTGGCGATTCAGGTCCATGTGAAAATCTTGAAAATGCTATACAACGATCACAACTTGCCGTGGTTGAGATGGGATTCCCGCAATGGGTTCATGCCGACCTTCATCACAAAACGGATGATATCCAAGCGCTCGCAGAACGCCAGCCCGATGTCACGCTCCTTATCACGCACACGTTCATTGACTCTCAAAATTCCGAACTTGACCCCATCTTAACAAAATCGTTCCCAGACCACCCGAAAAATGTTCATCACCTTGAGGACGGGGACACTTGGATTTTCCAGAATACGGCATGGATTTATGTTGAAAATTAAGATATTTTTTGCTCGAAAATAAGGAAATTTCCTGAAATCAGTCCACTGAAATAAAATCCTCTTTTCTCCATGAATACACGGCTTCAATTATTTTCAACGGACATGCTTATGAGGGGGACTCGGACTCACGCAGAATATCCCGGTGGTTGAGGTAAGCCCCCCTCAACTATGGGTATATAATGGAGGTCAACAAATGAAGAAAAACATCTTCGATAAATTGCTCTCCAAGGAAAGTTTGTTTACCAACAAGGAAATCCTTCACCACAGTCACCGGCCTGTTATCATGCCTCACAGAGAGAAGGAAATCGAAAGGATTGCATTCAATCTTGTCGAAGCCCTCAATGGTCAGATACCTTCCAACATGATTCTCTACGGCGTGACAGGGGCTGGAAAAACAGCGGTGACGCTCCACGTGACCAATCTACTCAAAGAAAAGGGCGAACAAATGCGCAGAGATATAACACCCGTCATCGTTAATTGCCGACAAATCGACACACAGTACAGAGTTCTCTCGCACATCGGAAACAGCCTTCTTGAAGACCATGAAATCGATGAAATTCCATTCACAGGTTGGCCAACGGACCGGGTCTTCAAGGAACTCGTCCGACGGATGGATTCAAGGAAAGGCGTTTACGTCGTCGTTCTCGACGAGATTGATCATCTTGTTCGAAAAGCTGGCGATGACCTCCTTTACAATCTCACAAATCTGAATTCCTTCCTCAACGAGGCTCGGGCCTGTGTCATCGGCATTTCCAATGACCTCAAATTTACGGAATTCCTTGACCCACGTGTTCGCTCAAGACTTGGGCAACAAGACATCCTCTTTTCGCCCTATGATGCCGAACAACTCAAGGATATTCTTCGGCAACGAGCGGATGAATCCATCGCACCTGAGGTGGTATCAGAAGGTGTAATCGCACTCTGTTCTGCCTTTGCAGCGCAAGAACATGGCGATGCTCGATGTGCACTCGATCTGCTTCGTGTTTCGACTGAAAAAGCTGAACAACTTGGAGATAAGAAAGTCGAGCAACACCATGTTCGA
>JAKUNY010000221.1 GCA_022451765.1 Candidatus Poseidoniaceae archaeon | reverse complement strand
CCGGTTACGCCAACTGCAAAGTGGGGCTAGGGTGATGATGGAGCAAGCACCCCTTGACCGCCGAGTGAACGCTCAAGCGCCTGCATCTGCATTCGAATACGATGTATGTCTTGTGAGGTTGCGCTTGGAACGTTAACCACGCCTTCTTTTGGATTGGACATTATGTCAGAGAAACCCATGCCTTCGAGGTTCGAGACAATTCCATCGAACACCGATTGTCGTCGTCCTCGATCGACTCGCCCGTTCGGCGCTTGCCCCAATGCTTCTGCATTTTCATCCTGAACCGAGAGGCGAATCTGCGCACCACTTCGCTTCCCTGGACCTACATTGAACCAGTTTGTTTTGCCGGC
Source organism: Candidatus Poseidoniaceae archaeon (assembly GCA_022451765.1). Classification (GTDB taxonomy): domain Archaea; phylum Thermoplasmatota; class Poseidoniia; order Poseidoniales; family Poseidoniaceae; genus MGIIa-L2. The sequence continues at coordinate 2,179 of JAKUNY010000221.1, read as the reverse complement.
CAAGCCTCGAGTTAATCGGAGGTGAGGGTCTTGGTCGACACCAACCGGTACGACGACGGGACGGAGGCCGCCGTACTCCTCCAATTGCGGATGTAAGATATCACCTACTTGGACCATAGGTGCTTGAACATGAGCAAGATTGGTTTCACCACCAAACCCGTATATCGATTCAAACTCGTTGAGGTTCGTACGCTTGCCGAGTTGGAAACCAAGCCGCTGAACAGCAGGACGTTGCGATTGAAAGTAAACTTCCGTCGAATCGGAAAGAAGACCAAGTGCAGCGTAATTGGCAACGTAATCCTCACGTGCAACCTGTCGCCCCTTCTCGAGAGAAACACCGCGAGTGGCCTGCGATTCAAGATCGGCAACTGCAATGGTTGCGTCCGCTCCCATTTCCTGATAGTAACGGACTTGCTCAATGACCATCGAATGACCCAAATGCATCCGGCCGCTTGGCATCAAACCGGTCAGGACACCGAACGATTCCTTACGTTGATGCGCCCCGAGAATGACGTCAAGGTCGCGATGTGCGAAGACAATACCACGCCGATGCAACTTCGTTGCATTGGGTAAATCCAGCCCATCGAGTGAAGACAAACCGAACTGGTCGATGATGCGAGCATAGTCTGTGGATTGATTGCTGCTCCAAGGGTCAATGCGTACTGAATCATCGCCCATGAAGTACCCTCTGAATGCTTGCTCGAATCCAATCGATTAGAAGGCTTCGCTTCTATTCCTCTTCATACTGGACATTTTTGTTGTTCATGACCCCGGCCAGAGGACCGATTCCTTCACGGCCAAGGATTCCCATCATTGCAACGATGGTTACCACCCCTGCAACCAACGCTGCATATGGCAACCAAGGCAATCGGCCCTCAACGGTTCGCGGTGAGACCAGCCACGTGAAACGCATTTGGTCCTCATCGTCAAAACGCTTCGACCACAAGAACAGGTCGGTCGTATCATGAGCTGCAATGGTTACAGCAGCATCGTATCCATTCCAAAATTTCGTTTGATTATGAACATCGAATGAAATGTTCTCACCATCGAGAACGACTGTTACAATCGTACCACGCTTGACCGAGACCAGTAATTCATCACCATCCATGCGCCAACCTTCCGCTGTTTGACGCTCATTCGTAAGGTTCGTCATTGATTGACCGAAGACATCCTGGACATCTACAACAGTGGCGTTCTCGAAGGATAAACGCCACGTGGCAGGAACGTTCCAAGCATTCGGAGCTAGATTTGTGCATTGTTCAGTAACAATGGACGAGAACGTAAATGTGCTCGTATTTTCATCAAGCGAATTCGAATGTTCATAGCAACGATTCGAGGTCCAATAAGACCATGCTTGACCCCAAGTTGTCATCCATGCTTCAGCATCGTTTTGCAAGTAATTCGCTATGTCACGATCGTGTCGAATCGTTGCATCGTTTACCCGACCAATCCAGTAAAGATTGACCAAACCGCCCTGCTCAACAGCAGTTTGAACTGTTTCAAGACTTCCGATCTCTTTCTCAAGGCTACCGCCACGACGCCCGAGATTGTACCAGTCCCATACATCATTCGGAGCATCATCAGCATCGTGCCAAGCGGATTCAGTCAATCCCGTTCCATCCCCGTGGACAACAAAGTCTTGAGAAGCGATGTAGTTGTGTTGAGCCATTGTTAATCCATCTGGAACATACGTTGAGAGCGCATTTGCACCCCATTTCGAAGCATCCGTGTTGTTCTCAATGTACGAGCGACATTCCTTCGCAACCGCGCCAGGATCGTTGTACCATGAATAACCAGGTACACCATAGCATCCAAACTCATCGCCTGAAGTAAGACGTTCATCGGCCAGTGCAGTGGTAAGCCAACCGTCCGCTTCCCACTCAACATCAGCAACAACAGGAGCTGCGATGGTTGAACTTGCAAACAAGCCCAACAACAAGCAAACTACGATACGTCGGGAGCCTGCCATAGCATTTCGAATCCAACCCTCTCTTTGAGGTTGGTGTCTCAATCGGAAGCGGTTGCTGTGTGGATAACGACAGGCAGAACCGGACGATCAGAACTGTCGACAGCAACCTCAGAGAGCGTCGGCCCATGCTCACAACCACTCGTAATTGTTCCAAAGACCGTGTGCTTTCCATCCAGCCATGTGTGCTGGGTAATGTCATCAGGCATCAAA
>JAKUNY010000220.1 GCA_022451765.1 Candidatus Poseidoniaceae archaeon | reverse complement strand
CGGACCCGACAATCTTTCCATTCTCAACAAGCACACAAACCTCATTCGGTTTCAAGGTCACTTCTGCCTGCCGGGGAACATCGGCATCGTTCATGTATTGGGCGATCACAGTCGGGTGCGTTCTCCATCGAAAATGCATAATCTCATCTCTTTACCAGTCCATCAATGTACATGTTTCTCTCAAGATACATGTTGCGAGTGCGGGTCAACTTTTGTTGCCAATCTGAAATTCTTGACATCACAGACGCTTCATCGAGCCCTTGCAAATCGTTGGCCAGTTCATTGGCCATTCGCGTTGCTTCAACAAGGGAATTCAGCACTTCACCGTCGTGCGTAACCAATTTGCGAACGGCTTTGGATTTTAACTTCCCAATCCCCTTGTGCTCTGAAACATGGTTACTGGCGATTGAGAACTGTGCTTCGCTGCGAAGAAGATGGGTTGATTCGATCATCGATTCCAAACTCTTTCGGGCATCTCGATAACCAGATTGGTGTACATCGCCTTGCAGTTTTTCTGCGTGACGAGCGACCATTTCGCATCGTCGTTGGATCTCTGCACGGACTGCTTCATCAGACTTCATGAAACGACCTTTTTCGTACCCATCGTATGCAGAAATGAGGGCACGGACGCCTTGGACTGCGGCTGCAAGTGCTGAAGAACTCATTTCCATGTGGCCCGACCTAGATTGAAAATATCATTATGGTTTTTGGACATATCGTCTTGGGAATACCGAAGATTTGGTTAGGACGCTCTCCTTCCGCCACCTATGGACGGACCAGTGTTCAGCCCTGATGGGAAGTGGATGTGGTCGGGAAGTGAATGGATTCCCGCACCACCAGACCAAGGTTCACAGCAACTGAACATGCAGGATTCCGTTATCGGTGGAGACGTCGTCCACAATACGGTGGTCAACAACGACCCAGCTGCCGTGACGACGGCCGTCATTGCAGCTTTGCAGCAAATGGGCATGGTCAATCCGGCACCTGCTACACCCACAGCACCCCCTCCTGCGCCCGAGGTCGCATTACCGGCTGCGTTCAATGTTGGCGACCACGTCGAGTATCACAGTCCGACCAACGCTCGCTGGTTGGATCGATGCAAGGTCGTAGGGATTAACGATGATGGAACCTATAGAATTGAAGTTCCCTACCAAGATTCTGTCGTGCAAACGAAACATGCTGTTGTCATTGGTTCAGCCCCTGGAACCATACGCCCTGCGAGTCCGCCGTTCAAGGCTGGAGACCGTGTGCTTGTCGATTGGAAACGATACGGCCATTACTATCCGGGTCGAATCGCTTTGGAGCATGAGAATCACACCTTCTTAATTCACTTTGACGACGGAGATGTCGAAGACAACGTGGAATGGATTCGTATCGAGCCGTTGGATGAAGATTCTTTCGATGTTCAAGAGTACGTTGAAACCGTTATGAACGAAGAACAAGAGTTGATTGACGCCTTCAGGGTTTTTGACAACGACAATACTGGAACGATTTCTGCCCGTGAATATCTTCGAATCCTTAGCGAACTTGGTGATAATCCTCTGCCCGTTGATGACGTCCTGCTAGAGTTTGTTGAACTCGGGATTGAATTGGATTCCGAAATTGATTACCGTGCGCTTGCAAAATTCATGGTAGCCTCAGAGCAAGACGAACCCAGCCAACAAACCAAGCAGGAAGTGGTCATACACGATGCCGTAATTGAGGGGGACAGGCTCTCTGGGTACGCTTACGATCATCCAAAACTTGGTGAGGGCCGAATCAACTCATCTGCCATTGTTGCCGTCACATACGACGAGCGAGCCACGGCCCGGGTTGAAACCCAAAACACCGTTTATGTTGTTGGGCCAACCGGTTGGAAAGAAACACCACCCAATCATCCATTCAACGATGCAGACAATCAATTCTACACGGTCCAGGGCGCTGGTACAGCCAAATGCAACGGTACGTATCTCCCCTCCACCGAGTTTGACGGCGTTCCAAGCTACATCAACGGAGACGTCCTCCTTCTCCGGTGGAGAATGGGTAACGGTGACCAGTGGTGGTATTTGGCAAACCGGAACAGTCTGGACAGGAAACGAGGAGACTATTACCGCGTTAAATCATCGTCTGACACTCCCCCAAGCACGGGCTGGACAACCGACGACCAGACCGAAGGAGAGGCGCCCTTTCCGTCTGTGGAACGCAATGGAAACCCACTGTCCAACAACGCATTCAGCGTTGGACAGAACGTGAAGATTGAATGGAACGGCCAATGGTGGGACGGTCAGATTTTAGAAGTGAACGCCGATCAGTATCGCATTACTTACACCGATTATTCCTCGGATTGGGACGAATGGGTCGGCGTTTCAAGACTAAAATCAATTTGATGGATGGCGGACGTACCAGGATTCGAACCCGGGTTTTCGGCTTAGAAGGCCAAAGTGATATCCAGACTACACTATACGTCCAGCCTTTCGGCTGGGCCGACCATACATGAAGTTGGTCGTAAATGCAAATCATACCAAGGCAGAACCCGTATGATTTGATTCATAGTACCAAA
>JAKUNY010000022.1 GCA_022451765.1 Candidatus Poseidoniaceae archaeon | reverse complement strand
CGAAACAAATGCTCGATTTACTCGGCGTCCGTTGGGTTGATGCTGCTGCAGAGGGAGAAGGTCAGGCAGCAGTAATGGCCGTCAAAGGTCAGTTGGATATTGTTGCTACACAAGACTGGGATGCTTTGCTCTACGGAAGCCCTGTCCTCGTTCGAAATCTCATGAGCGATGGTAGTAAACGGCATGGCCGAACCGTTCGTGCTCAAAAGATCATCCTCGCAGAGATGTTGGCAGAGCACGACCTTTCACAAGAGCAATTGGTCGATTTAGCGATCATGATTGGAACGGATTTCCATCCTGGATTGAAAGGAATCGGACCCAAGACCGGAATCAAACTGATAAAATCACTTGGAACCATTGAGGCCATTTGCGAAGAAAAAGGGAAGGAGGTTCCCGAACGGCTCGATGAAATACGAGAGATTTTTCTCAATCATCCATCAAATGAGGTTGGAGAAGAGTCACTCAAACCCGGGCATGTTGATGTCAAAGGTCTCATTCAATTCTTACAAGAAGAGCGTGAGTTCAGTCAACGGCGCATCGATGAAGCACTCACGAAGTTACGTAAAGCGAATCTTGTTCGTGAAGGCGGACAGCCGTCGCTGTTTTCATTTTGAAATTAAGCAGGGTCAAGCCCTGGCAAAATCTCGAGATCCGAGATTTCGACCTTAACGCCCATCGCTGCAAGACTGCGAGCCAATCCCTCAGCCTGATGATTCGCGGAAAATCGACTCAAGATACGTTCACGGCCGGCCTTCGACCATGCGGTTCGGTTTGTACTTTCACCAGCTTGTTGTATTGCTTCAGTCCATTCTCGAAGACCTTCTTCTGTGCTTGGCCATGGCAATCGACGCCCATTGAGTCCATCTGTAATCGTATGTGTGAACCCACAATCGTCGACCACCAAGGCGGGTGTCCCAACCATCGCAGCCTCCATTGGAGTGAGGCCGAAACCTTCTGTTCGAGCGGTTGCAATCAATGCGTGTGCGTTTCTCATTAATGCCGCGATTTCGACTTCATCAATGCGTGGCATGATCAACAATTCCGCACCGAATTTCTCAGCTTGACGCTGCATTTCTTCGGTTTCACCCCCACCGACGTGAACCAGTGGAAGCGATGCTGCTGCTGCAACCTGAACTGCTTCTTTGCTCCCTTTCATGTAACAAGCACGGCCAATTGTGAGCAGATAAGGGCCGCTTGGTTTGTGTTCGAATCGTTCCCAAACCTTACGTTCGTTTTCGGTTTCATCAGAAGGCCAAAACGAAGGGTCGATTGCTGGCCACAAAACTCCAACTTCAGCCGGCCGTAGAAATTCGTCTCTGAATTTCACCTCGCCTGCAATCCAATCCTCGCTCGTGGGCCACCCATGCGATGAAGCAAGCAGACGAGAACTCGTAGGAGTATTGGCTGAGACAGCTGACTTGGGTCGTTCCCAGAGTCGCTTGTGCCATCGCTGATCCCAGCGACGGAGATAAGACAGTGCGAGGTTTTTCACGAACAATGAATTACGTAACTTTCCATCCATATCTCTTTGAAGAACATCGTCGTAAATCCCTTTGTTTCGCTCGTGGATGTAGACGTACAAGGGCATATTCTCAGGAATAATCTCGAGCACTTCCAAGCCACCTGTTCCAAGAACGATGCAACAAGCATCTGCGGCATCCAAAGCAGGTTGCAACCTTGTTCGCATACGCCGCCAACCTTTGAGAGCAGATCGTCCCGCTTTTGCGGTGATTTCAGCAAACGGCCCAGTAGGTTGCTGCCAAGGAACATCTGGGGCGAGAACGTCGATTCCGAGCTGTTCACATCGTTCGATAAGGAGTTGCGGGGCGTTCAGCGTAGCGACTGTGATGGACCAACGCTTTGCATGCTCAGGCAAGGCGACGATGAGGTCACGTTGCGCTCCTCCGAGCAAGCCCATGTTTGGATGGAACATGACAAGTCGAGGTTTGCTCATGTCCTCACCCGTTGATACACCTTGAGTAAATCATCCACGATGTTCGACCATAGGTAAGGTTCCGAAGCATGTTGCCCGTTTTGGGACCATGCATCGAGTTGTGTTTTATCGGCTTTGAGCATCGCATCAATCGCCTGTAGGAGGCTCTTTGAATCACCAGGCGTAACGGACAATCCCGCATTTGGTTCCCTTACCAAACGGCCAAGGTCGTTAACATCAGCCATCACTGTTGGTGCCCCTGCATGCATTGCTTCCAGCAAAACGGTAGGCAAACCTTCGAACCGGGAAGGAATCAATACGGCCCGAGCGTTCTCGAACAACCATCGCTTTTCTGAATCTTCAACTCTCCCTAATTTTGAGATGGATTCCGGAAATGTGGATGCAGCGATGCGGTTGTCCAACCATCCATCCAATTCACCACTTCCAGCGATGGCAAGCCGTGCTTTCGGTTCGCCTTGTTGGCAGAGTAAATCCCAGGTATCCATCAGCACATCCAGACCCTTTTGTTCGCTAAGTCGACCAACAAAGACGAACAATGGATGTTCCTTAGAATCCACTGAGAGCCCAAGAGGACGCACTGCATCTGCTGCAACAGGTGCGAATCCATTCGGTAAAACGTCGATTGATTTTCGAACACCTCTGCTTTTGAGATGGCTCGCATAAAAGGGTGTGAGAGCTATACGTGCATTGGAGGAGTGGAGTGTTCTCCTGCCTTGAAGTGCCCAGCGTATCCGCTTGAGGATTTTTCCAGTAAGACTGGTTTTGATGTAATCGTTGTGGAACGTTGTCACCACTGGAATGTTGAGTTTACGAGCCCGCTTGACCGAGCGTCGAATGAGGACTGGAAGGGTATCGTGGAGATGAACAATGTCAAAGTCCATGGTAAGGTCCTTGATGGAAACAACAGGATCGATGCCTCCAAGGACTCGGGTTGGTGGCAACCGAACCACTTCCACACCATCACGTACAAACCGCTTTTCTTCATGTTCAGGAATGTCAGCACACCATACTGTGGCGTTGTGACCACGCGCTACCAACTGGCGTGCAATGTGTTCCACGTGCTGATTTCCCCCTCCAACGTGAGGCCAGTACCAGACGTGAACGAGAAGAACGTTCAGAGGTGTGTCCACATCTGAAGGTTCCATGATGCGAATGGTTCGTCTTTGCTACATTAGCCATTCCCTTTTTTGTCGATACATGGCGTGTAGAATCGAAGTGAATCGGAGTTTTCAAGTCATATCGTGCATTGTTCTTCACTATGCGAACCCTGGCTGCTCTCCTTCTAGCCGGGTTGTTCATACTACCGGGATGTACATACTTTGAGGAAGGAGAGAGCGAAAGCGAGGACATCGTTGCTGAAATCGTTCGAGGATGCACGGATGAGGATGCTGAGAATTACAATCAAAGTGCTGAAGAAGATGACGGGTCATGTTCCTATCCAGAACCGGACCCAATCTATGGTTGCACCGATCCTGATGCAACCAATTACGATGAAGCCGCAACAGACGATGACGGAAGCTGTGAATACATGGAAACAATTCCGTGCAATGGGATGGTGATTCTTTGCCATCGGGCCTATGATCAGGTAACCTTCCCCGAAACACACAATTCCTTTTCCACGCATGAGGACAACATCTTCTATCCGGCGAGCAACCATCGGACGGGTTTTCAAGCACAGTGGAATGCCGGAATGCGTGCTTTCATGCTTGACACGCATTACCTCAACGATGTTGAGCAAAGTGCATCCAACGTTCGATTCTGTCACGGAGATTCTAGCCGTGGCTTTACTCCATGCACCTATGGAAACGTTGACCCATGGGTTTGGTTGGGCAAACTCGAATCTGAGATGCAATCAGAAGAGCGAGACGTTGTGACTCTTCTTATCGAAAACCATGTTGAAGCGGATCACCTGAAAGCCTTACTCGAGGATGCAGGATTAATCGACATGATGTACATTCATGAGTTGAACACTGAATGGCCAACGCTCATTGAACTCATAAACATGGACAAGCGTTTGATCGTATTCTGGGAACAACCTGGCGATGCTTCCCATCCCTACTTCCATGATTTCCTCACTTTTGGATGGACCACAAATTACGCCGACGATAGCACTTCATCGATGGATTGCAATCCACTACGAGGTGATGATGCACAACCGGTCTACCACATGAACAACTGGTTGAAGAACCAAGCTGGACTTTCAGACCCAACCCGTTCAGCTGAGGCTAACGATGTTGACTTCATGGTAGAGCGTGCTGAGGAATGCATTGAAGATCACGGTAAGCGACCGACATTCATTGCAGTTGACTGGTGGGAAGACGGCGATGTTGTCGAAGCAGCGCGACTTGTGAATCTCATTGAGATTGAATAAACCGAAGCGGACTTGCTAGTGTGGTAACTCCATCTTCTTTGAGAAGTACTTCCCGAGCAACACTTTGGGCATCAGCAAGTGCTTCTGAAACTGTGTTGATCGGTGCACAAGGAATGCCTTGCAGCACTTCCTCCAATTCGGTGCGATTGAGGTGCTGAATCCATGACTGAATCTTGGATTCAATCGTTTCCCGGTGTTTGATTCGACCTGCGTTGGTAGCCCACTCCTCTTGGGAAGGTATGCCCGAAACGGAACAGAAATTATCCCACTGCGCATCTGAGCCTACGGCGACAACAAACCAACCGTCCTTTGCCTCAAAGGCACGGTAAGGGACGAGATTTGGGTGAGCAGATCCCATCCGGGATGGGTCAATTCCACTTGCAAGAACGTTCTGTGCTTGATTGGCGAGTGATGCTATTGCACAATCCCATAGGCTGAGATCAATGTGTTGAATTGTTCCGGTTCGTTCCTTATCGAGGAGCGCTGCGAGAATAGCGTTCCCAGCATAGAGTCCTGTAATGATGTCAATCCAAGCGACGCCGACTTTGACCGGTTCACCATCGGCTTCTCCGGTGATGCTCATAATCCCACTCCGTGCCTGCAGGGCGAGGTCGTAACCAGGTTCATCTCGGCGTGGGCCTGTAGCCCCGTAGCCCGATATTGAACAGACGATGGTGTCTTTTGGAAGAGGCCCAATAAGTCGTTCAAGCGTCCCCGGTTTGAAATTCTCAATGACGACATCAGCCCATTCGATCAATTCCATCAACCGTTCTTTTTCTTCTTTCAAATTCATTTGTAAAATGGTCTTGCCACGATTACAGCTCAGGAAATATGCTGCGACACGTTCACCGTCAAAATTCGTTGCAAACGGCGGCCCCCAACCACGCGTATCGTCGCCCCATGGAGCCTCAATTTTGGTCACATTTGCCCCCAAATCCGACAGCATTTGTGCTGTGTATGGGCCGGCTAAGATTCGTGAAAGGTCGAGAACGTTGATTCCATTCAAGATTCCGCTCATGACACATCCAGACATCCGAAAGAGTTGAACCCAACCCTCTGGCTTTGTGGTCATGAGCGAGGAGAAAATCACCCACAATCGGGTGTGGTGGGGTTTGCTCATGTTTGGTCTCCTTCTTCATCTCTCTTCCCTAACGTCAAGCGATTATGGACTTGATACGCATCTTCATCTCGCTGCGATTGAATCCAACGAGGATGGCACGCCGAACCTTGAATGGGGTGATGTCCGGTCCGAAGATCCGCTTGCAAGCAACCCTGCGGATGAACAAATACTCGAGCGAGGTTGGTGGCAGATATTGGAATTGTATCCCTCATGGTTGCTTCCGTTTGCCGCCCTCTTGCCGATGCTTGCATTGATTGGCATTCTTTTGGTCATGGCGAATGGCCGTCCGCATTTGGCAGCCCTTGTTGCAATCCATCCTGGGCTTATTTTTGCAACAGGGCGCCTCTATCCTGAATCAACGGTTGCCCTTGCAGTTGCTGGAACTATTCTGGCATCTTTGCACATCTTTGAACGCCGTGGATGGGCGCTTCTCCAGTGGGTTTTGCTTGCGGTTGCAAGCATTCACCTGCTTGTTCTTGTCAAGGGACTTTCCTCAATGCTTGGATGGGGCTTGATTGGGATCTTGTTCGTATGGATTGCTCTTGACCGTACAGTACCTAAATTCCGAGGATATTCTCGCAATCCGCTGATGGGTTTATCGTTATCAATTTCGATTGTTCTGTCAGCGATGATTGCTGCTTCATTCATGACTGAAGGCTCGTTATCGACGATGCGAACGCATCCAGTCGCATGGCTGTTTTCTTTGTTTGTGGCATTCTTTGATGGGTTTGGTCTCTACTTGCTTGTTGGATTGTGTTGCTGGCCATTTTTACCAGATTTGATGGGTTCTGTGAAGGAAGCAGACGAAAACGGGTCTGTTTTTCTCTTCGTCTTTGTCGCAGCAGGGACACTCCTGATGTCGATGTGGATTGCCTCACTTTGGGTGTTTGAAGCTGAGCGATGGAACCTCCCACTTTGGGAAAACATGTTCTTGATGGGCAACAATGGGAGATACCTGACCGCTCTTATCTTCCCACTCCTTCTGTTACTGCATCGAACAGTAGGTCAGAACTCCTGTTCCTTTGGCAAACCACTCCTGTTTGCTATGCTTGTTGTTTTACCCCTCTCTCTCCTTGCTGGACTGCATGGTCAAACCATGTGGACGGACGATGCGGCTCAATCCTTCAGCGACGAGATTGATGTTGGAGAGGATTTTCTCTACATCGACGACGAAGGTCTTGCAATGCATTGGTTGTACACCTTCCGCATCGAAGTTGATCCTGAGGGCGACCGAGCTGTAACTGGTCATTGGCGTGCCCCTGATAGCAATTGGCAAATCGAGTTGGAGGGACAGGTTCTACCGAATCGAGGTGATTTGAGCGGCGTTCGCTATCTTGTTGTGGCTCCTGACATCGTTGCCGATGTACCTGAAGGATGGGAAAAGATAGCATCAGGCACGGCCCCCTTCCTCAACGGCGGTGGCGAGTGGAAGGTCTATCGTGCAATAGGATGATAGCGAGGGGTTCAAGACATGCGTACTCGAGGATTGTAACGGAGGGAACAAGGTGCGACGTGCCGGCGCTCACAATTCTTTGCCTGATGAAGACCCCATTCAGACCCATGAATGGGAAGTTTCCGTCAAGGAGGTTGTTGAACAACAAGGCGTGCAGCGAGCAGAACGCTTGCTTCACAGTGCAATTGCTGCGGGAGGTGAAGTCGGCATTGACATCGATACGACAACAACCCCGTATCTCAACACGATCGCTCCTGAGATGCAAGGGACGTATCCCGGGGATCTTGAAATGGAGAAGCGGCTGCACACCATCAATCGTTGGAATGCCATGATGATGGTCACTCGAGCAAACAAATACGTTGATGGCATTGGAGGCCATATTTCCACCTATGCCTCAGCATCCCACCTATGGGAAGTAGCGCTGAACCATTTCTATCGAGGCAAAGATGGTGATGGTTGGGGCGACCATGTCTATTGGCAAGGCCACGCTTCACCTGGAATCTATGCTCGCGCTTGGCTCGAAGGCCGATTAAGCGATGAAAACATCAAGAATTTCCGCCAAGAGGTCGGTGGGGAAGGACTGTCTTCCTACCCACACCCAAGGTTGATGCCAGACTTCTGGGAATACCCCAGTGTCTCAATGGGCCTCGGAGCAATGACAGCCATTCACCAAGCGCGATTTAATCGCTACCTGCACCATCGGGGTCTTGCTGATACCACACTCTCCCGAGTATGGTACACGATGGGGGATGGAGAATCCGATGAGCCGGAATCACTTTCTGAACTGGCTCTCGCCGCACGTGAAGGGTTGGACAACATCGTCATGATCATGAATTGCAATCTTCAACGACTGGATGGACCGGTTCGTGGAAATTCCAAGATTGTTCAAGAATTGGAAGGGCGATTCCGAGGAGCCGGATGGAACGTCATCAAGCTTCTGTGGGGCTCATCATGGGATGTCCTGTTTGCAAAGGATACCAGAGGGACCCTCTCGAAGCGACTCGCAGATCTCGTCGATGGCGACGAGCAACGACTGTTCACTGCGGAAGGAGCAATCATTCGAAAGGAATTGTTCGCCGGTGAGGAATTAACGGCAATGGTCGCAGATTACTCTGATGAAGAGCTTGAAGCTCTGACCGAAGACCTCGGCGGTCATGATTTCCTAAAGATTCATGCCGCATATGCCGCAGCATGTGCACACAAAGGACAACCGACGGTAATCCTTGCTCGTACCATCAAAGGGTACGGCCTTGGACCTGCCTTTGCTGGTCGCAACACGACCCACCAACGAAAAAAGGCGGACGAGAAAGATTTGCGACTGATTCGGGATGCAATGGGACTTGACTTCAAAGATGAGGATTTGGAAAACCTTCCATTTATTCATCCAAACGATGTTCCCGATGTTGTTGCATATGCGAAGAAGCGACGAACTGCGATGAAAGGCCCCATGCCCGAGCGAAGGGTTCCAGACATGAATCTCACCCTTCCCGAGGACTCGGTTTATGCAGAATTCGATGATGGTACCAAAGGAAGTTCTCAGGTTTCAACGACAATGGCATTCGTTCGTCTCATGCGTGGATTAATGAAAACCAAGGAGTTTGGAGAACGTGTTGTTCCGCTTATTCCTGATGAAGCACGAACGTTCGGAATGGATCCATTGTTCGCTGAATTTGGAATATATCATCCTGAAGGTCAATTGTACAAGCCGGTTGACCACAAGGTGTTAATGAAATACAAGGAGTCTGCAAAAGGACAGGTTCTCGAGGAAGGAATCAATGAAGCAGGTGCTCTTTCCTCCTTCATTGCCGCTGCAACATCCTATTCGGCCCAAGGTTCGCCAACGATTCCTTTCTACATCTTCTACTCCATGTTTGGATTCCAACGAGTTGCCGATTTGATTTGGTCTGCAGCGGATTCACGTGCAAGAGGCTTCCTCATAGGAGCAACATCGGGTCGAACAACACTTAACGGTGAAGGATTGCAACATCAAGACGGTCATTCCTTGCTCATGGCACATTCCAATCCAGCCGTGCGGGCGTACGATCCAGCATTTGCATTCGAATTGTCAACCATCATCAAGCATGGAATTGTTGAGATGTTTGAGCAACACAAGGATGTAATTTACTATCTTGCTGTCTACAACGAAAACTATCCAATGCCTGCAAAACCAAAGGGCTGCGAAGAAGGAATCCTCAAGGGACTCTACAAGCTTCGCGATGCTCCGAAAGGCGACGGGCCACTGGTACGCCTCATTGGCTCAGGTCCAATTATGCTCCAAGTTCTGGATGCAGTTGAGAAACTGGAAACCTAAGGTGTGCGCTCTGAAATTTGGTCTGCAACCTCCTATGGAGAACTTCGCCGAGAGGGAATGGATGTCTCGCGATGGAACCGATTGCACCCCCATGAGGCAATCAAAACCACATGGATTGAACAGCAATTTGGGGACGGAACCTCACCAATTATCGCTGTCTCAGACAACGTTGCTGCCGTTCCAGAGATGATTCGAGAATGGGTCAGTGCACCGTTTACAGTCCTCGGAACAGATGGCTTCGGGCGCTCTGATACTCGCCCTGCTTTGCGTCGCTTCTTTGAAATCGATGGTGAAGCGGTTGCACTCGCAGCGCTTTCCTCGCTGGTGCGAGAAGGTCAGATGGAAGCATCTGTGTATGCTGATGCGATGGCATCGTTCGGCGTATCTGCCGACCGAACGGACATCACAAGCCTTTGATTCGCGGCTTCCAAGTACCGTTCTTTTTTGCATGATCTAGGACGTGCCAATAGATTGTTTCCAAATCAATCTGGGGATTTTCAACCAAATCGATTTCATCGGGACGTAAGGGTGGAGGGAGTTTTTTCCAGGCTCTCCTTGCATTCCATCGCAACCCGAAGATGTGCTGTGCTGGTCCACATGTTGGTAGCGATAGGCGCGTCTTCCATGGCCGCTCAATCATGGTACTTTCTTCCACAGATGATTGAACCGTTTTCCAAGATTCACCTTTACCGTACTTCGAATTGACGAGCCAGGAAGGATTGATCGATGTGTCAACCACGAAGGAATGTTCAACCAAGACTGGAATCATCCACGAAGCAATGTAACCTGCCGGGGCTCGAAACCAGCGTTTGAAATGATGAGGAAATTGATGTTCCAAAATGGAAACAGATGTTACGATGTCCTTCGAAAATGCTTCAACATCTTCTGGCCAAGCCGACCAACTGCGATGATGCAGGCCATGGCATCCGATGGAGATTCGTTCACCGAATACCGTGCATAAATCTGAGATGAGATGCACAAATTCATCGGACTCACACTGATCTGCAATTACGAACAAGGTGACGGGCATCTCGTGTGTCTGCATCCAGGATTTAAGTCCAAGTATGCCGATTTTGAACTGCTTCGAAAGCGCAGGTAGAGAGGAATCAGGCCTTGAACGAGTGGGATGGCCTTGATTTGAGGGAACATGCCGAAGGTCATCCGTATCGATGGTCAGCCATGTCCGTTGCACACCTTCACATCCGAGGCAGGTCGATGACGTGGATTCTGTGCGGGACGGTCTTATCGTTCAATTCGATTCCAATGAATTCGTCAATAATCTGACCGTTCCAGCGTTGGCAAATTCGTTCAGCGGTAACCAATCCGGCTTGGTTCCGTGGGTGAACAGTGATTTCGATACGGTAAACAGAACCTCTCATGTTAAGCCATCCGAGAACAGCATCAACAGCATCTGATGCAATCCCACGATTTCTGAATCCTTTTCGAACCCAATAACCAAGGTTGTAATTCGAATGAACCAACTGCATCTCGTCACCGAGCCCAATTAGGCCAATGAAGGTATTATCCAAGTCATGTATGGACCAAAAATGAACTCGGTCCGCATTTGAAAGGTGTTCCAAATCGTGCAACATGTCCGATAATTGACGGGTGATATCTTCATCGCTTCTTAGCCATGGCAGGGCTGCCTTTGCCGATTCAGGATCTTCGGAGTAGGCATCAATGACCATGGGTAGAATCGCTTTTGAAACTGGACGCAAACCATAACCACCTGACAAATCTGGAAGGCTCGGTGTCGGTGGCATAGAATCCCTCATGCAGACAAATGTGAAACGGCAGCCATGACACCTTCATCATTTGGATGAACGCGTCGAGCCATCTCGAGCATCCAATTCAGATGCTCCGCACGACCCGCCTGCTGCAAGACGAGACCGATATGATACAACAACGACACATCGTCACCAAGGTGCGGGCCCAGTTGGTCAATGTTGTGCTCAGCCTCGGCGATACGCCCTGCGCGAACCAATCCGAGCGAATCAACAACGATCCGATGAATTTCTCGCGGGTCCATTGGCTCACCGGCTGGCCATGGCCATATTCGAGTTCCAATCGCAACATCAGGGGTTACGACATCCTCTTTCTCAGGTTGCTCACTTGAAGAGTTAATTTCCGCATCTTCAGGTAACTCAGGAACACCTCCCTCATCAGGCACTACTGGAGTTGGCATCTCTTCAATGTCCGGTAACTCAGGCACTTCCTCAACCGTATCTTCAGGTATTGCAGGAATACTTGGCGTCACCTCCTCAACGACCTCAGGAATTTCTGGTAGTGTCATCGATTTTAGGGGAAGTTGAATTTCTTCCTCGACATCTGGAAGTTCTGGAATGGTATCAGCAGAAGGCCCTACGGATCCAGTAAAATCAACATCGTCCTCTTCGTCCGTTGATTGAATCAATTGACCCTGCCCAGTATGGACAGGCTCTGCGACTTCATCCAATGGATTGGCGTCAGGAAGCTCAAATCGATCCTCAATGACCGGGGCATCTTCTGCTGAGAGCTCGACCTCCTCTTGTTTCTCAAATTCAACGGTTTCCGAAAGCGTAGGACCTTCACTGTCAATGAATGAGAACCCATCCTTTGAACCCGAGTCTTCGTACTGATCGACTTCGATGGTTACATCCTCGAGGTCCAGAACCGCTTCGACAGCAAATTCCTCTTCTTCAACGTCATCATCGTTCATGAGGGTTGAGAGTAAATCGTTTTGCACATCGGAAGCAACCTCAAGATGTTGATCCCGAGCTGGTTTGCTCAGGTCATAGTAGCACTGAGCGCATCTGGTGGCATGAACATCGTTTTGAGCACCGCAGAATGGACAAGGATTACCATCCTCGCTCACCTCTTTCTTGCGCTTCCAAAACATCGTCTCACCTAATTTCTCGGTATGCACTTGTGGTTTAAGCATCACCATCCCGCGGACGATGAACGCATCATTCGCCATAGTCTGAAATGATGGCAGCAGTTGGAGAAGTCATGGGCGAGCGAGGAAAAGTTCGGCGTATGGTCAGTTCTTCCTCGCCGGATGTTGAGCCGGAAGGTGAGGAAGGGGGGATTTGGCGCCGTGGTCAAGATCACTTCCGTCACTTTACATCGCTTCTTGAGGACGAGCTTGAGGAAGAGACATCGATCATCCAAGAACGGTGGTCTTCATGGTCGCATCACCGTCTGCAGGCCTCAGGTCTTGCACTCCTTGGATTGAAAGGCCGAACGAATGGGACGCTCTACGGAGAAGACATCCTTGTGTTCGAACATCCAGATCGGAAACACCTCGGCCAACATCGATTCACGCATGGCGATATTGTTGTCATCAGTCGCTCAAAACCCATTGGAGAGAAAACCGTCGAAGGGATTGTATTGGAACGCGGGCCAACCCGCCTTAGAATCGTTGTCGCCCAGCGACCAAAAGACCTCAGAAAAGGTACCTGGAGACTTGACCGGGGGGCAAATCGTGTTGCGCATGATCGGATGCAAGAAGCACTTGAAATGTTTCATTCTGTTGAGGGCGACCGAGGAACAATCCTACGCGATGTTCTCCTTGGACAAGTACACAATCCAGAAGAAAACGCCTCAATGCCTCCAAAAATATCTGGAAGATTCAATCGCTCAGAGGCAGTTCAAGTCGAGCTCAACCCTTCCCAAATGGATGCGATGAATTCGGCCATGTCACGTCGCTTAACCATCATTCAGGGTCCACAAGGAACCGGGAAGACCCATACGGCCGTCGCTACCTTAGCCCAACTTGCCCGAGAAGGGCGCGGTCCCATTTTGGCTACAGCAGAGTCCAATGTCGCCGTGGATAATCTCCTGGAGGGGTTACTAGGTCTGGGGGTACGTGCAGTCCGGATAGGTCGTCCTGTGAAGGTTCGTGAAACCCTTCGCATGGCTACACTTGATGCGCAATTAGAAGAACATCCCAAGCAAGATGAGATCGCCATCGTTCGGGATGAGATGGATGAGGTTCACCGAGCATTGCCAAAACTCAAGGGCCGTGAGAAGGGACTTGCGCACAGAGACATTCAACACAACAAAAAGGAACTACGACGGCTTGAAAGAGAGATGATTGCATCTGTTCTTGATAGCGCTGAGGTAATTTGTTCGACGAACATTGGTTCAGGACATCGAATTCTTGATGGCCGACGTTTCCCGATTGTCCTGATGGATGAGGCCACACAAGCAATCGAACCGAGCGCATTAATTCCAATATCCAAAGGTTGCCGCCAACTGGTTTTGGTGGGTGACCACAAGCAATTGCCACCGACTGTTATCTCAAAGAAGGCTGAACGTGGTGGTCTTGGACGTTCGCTGTTCGAGCGATTAATCGATGTTGGTATTCAGACCAACCTTCTTGATGTACAGTACAGAATGCATCCTGTTCTGAGAGAGTACCCGAGTGCTCGGTTCTACGATGATCGACTGAAGGATGGTTGCTCAGCATCTGAGCGGCCCTCTCCTGCGGGAATTCTATGGCCGGATTGGGATCATCCGTTTGCATTCATCCCAATCTCAGGTGTTGAAGACGAAGAACAGGAAGGGGGGAGTCGAAGCAACCCAATTGAAGCCGCTCGAATTTACGACTTGGTACAAGGCTTACTTCTACCTGGAGACGTTCATCCCTCCGAAATCGGGATCATTACGCCATACAGCGGACAAGTTCGTGCACTCTCGGATATTTTTGACAGCAACAAGGGGCGTGAAGAGGGTGGACAATTCTCCGGTCTCGAAATCAACTCTGTCGATGGTTACCAAGGACGGGAAAAAGACGTCATCATCTTCTCCGCAGTCCGATCAAATCCTGACGGAGTGGTTGGCTTTCTGAGTGACAAGCGACGCCTCAACGTTGCAATCACTCGAGCAAAACGTGGTCTTATTGTGGTTGGAGACCCCCAAACATTGCGTTACGATCCAACATGGAAGTCTTGGTTGGATTGGGCAGAGGAACGGGGACTTTTTGCATGGCATTTGGTCAATGGCTAACACGCAGGTTCAACAACGAACAGGCTCTGGAGACTCCATGGCGGAAAACCCAGTTACGGTTTATCAGGGCGGAACTCTTGCTCAACAAGTTCTCTCCAGTGCGCCCGAAGGGATGCTAATTGCGCCCGTTTGGCGGCGTATTGCAGCGTTTGCAATCGATGTAGTTGTAATGTCATTGTTGCTTCAGGTACTCACGCGATTTCAATTCCTTGAAATTCTCATCAGTTGGAATTATCTTACAGAAAATCTTCGATATGCTGCATCGTTCTTAATGACGTGGGTGATTTTCTTTGCCTCCCTTTGGCTGTACTGGAAGTACACTGGCAGAGCTTACGGGCGTTCGCTTGGGCAAAGGGCATTTCGAATTGCAATCGTCCACGACAACGGTACACTGCTTGAATTGCATCATTTTGGACCGAGGGCGTTCCATAAGTTGCGATACCTCATTCCTGTGCTTGGTTGGTTGTTTGGAATACGCGATATTTTTCGAGCACGCTCGAAAACGGCGGAATACCGAACATCCGTTGATTTGAGCAACCATACAGTTGCCGCAGTTGATTGGTCTCTCCCAAGTGACACGCGCTTGAACTTAAAATGATGAAGGGTTTACGTTGGACAGGTGAGAGGGATGAATCAAGAACACGTAGCAGCAGCTGGCCCTCTTTCCGTTATCTTGCAAAGCGTTCGGATGGAAATCGATGATGACGATGAGGACATTGTTGAAGTCACGCTCAATTTGACCAATGAATCAGCGATTCCAATTGGGGGAATCGCAGCAACCATTTCGACAAGCCTTGGCTCGCAAGTAGAACCAACAGCGGGCGTGTCTTCCATAGGACCTGGCCTAACCCGTTCGTTCTCCTTCGCATTCAAACTCAGTGATGGTGAGTGGACATTCTCGCTACAGGGCCAAGGTCAATCATTAACCCTCGGACCGTACGAAGCAGACTTTGAATTCCAACAAGCCAAAGGTCGTCTGCTTGGGAATGCTGTTGGAACAAGTTTGTTTTCAGGAGCCTTTGATTCCGATCTCGGTGATTTTGGGAACGTGCAAGAACGAGAACTCATCGATGCAAGCCAAGTTCAAATGTCAACGTTTTATGGGGAAAATGCGGAGGGCGGTGCCACTAAGATCAGTGCAGGGACGTTCAATAACCTCGAAGAAGATGGTCCACGCACACCTCCTTGGGAAAGGAAGGCTGAATCCGTCGCATCAACCTCCACTGACCCACTGCTCACATCAACGGCCTCAGATTCGCTCCTTTCTTCCCCGGTAGTTAACGAACAACCCGCCCAACCTACCGTGGATTTACTGACGCAAGTACCTCTCACTCCCCCAGCACCACCTGCTGATGAAGTTGCAGAGGCACCCCCAGTGCAAGACGAACCGGAAGTCCATACGGAATCCACACCACCTTCCCTTCCAGCTGGTCCCGCAGGGCCCCCCTCCCGTCCTCCACCGGGCCCACCTTCTGGTCCTCCTAGCGGTCCACCCTCCGGTCCTTCTAGCGGTCCACCTTCCGGCCCTCCTAGTGGTCCACCTTCCGGCCCTCCTAGTGGTCCACCTTCCGGTCCTCCTAGTGGTCCACCTTCCGGCCCTCCTAG
>JAKUNY010000219.1 GCA_022451765.1 Candidatus Poseidoniaceae archaeon | reverse complement strand
CTTTTCCTTGACCTTTCAGTTGGTCAACAAGATGAGCGGGCATTCCGGTTCCAACAACAAGTCGATGGATCCAACCCACGGGGTGTAGGAGAACCTGCCCCAGAATTGAGCGTTCATCCAGACGATGTATCTGGCGTTTTCGATTGGTGCATGAATCACTTAAACAAGGAAACAGCAGGGAAAGATCGCCCTGATTTACGAGCGATGGTCATGATGGCGCATCGACTCGATCGTTTGAATGAGTTCGACTGGCTCATCAATGAACCCGACCAAGTTGATGATTCAATGCTGGTTGCAGTCCTACTTGGATGCTCACTAACTGAGGAGCAAAATGCGGCCTGGACAGAACGAATGCAATCACTCATGCCTTACTTCTATAGAATGTACCCAATTGCTCAAATCGATCACTTCTTGGACATCCCAGTGCGTTACATCTGGTAAGTCCGTGAACCATCGAACCGTTGAAACGTGTTGGTCGTCTACGTTCCAGATCGATTCCGAAAAAGGTGGTTTTGAATCATCAACTTCGACAAGACCTACCCAACCTTTTGGGTAGTATGTCGTGTTCCAAGCTAGGATTCTTCCATATCCACCCACTTCTTCTTCGAGTTCACGAACAAGTGCTTGTTCAGGGGTCTCCCCGTTTTCAACATGACCGCCTGGAAATTCCCAGCCTCGTTCGGGATGCTGAACCATGAGAATGGAACCTGAATGGAGCACCGATTGCGGCGAACTTTTCCGAACAATGTATGCGAGTACAAACGTCGGACGCACAGAATCACCTACATCTTTGAACGGCATTGTTCAAGGTACGATTCCGCCCATGATTCACCTGAAGCTACGAATCTGCGTGCGAGGAAAAAAGCCTCAGATATGTTTCCGGACTCTATCAATGAATTCAATCGTTTCTCATCTTGGTTTGATTCAACAATTTTCTCATCACTGCGCTGTTCAATCTCAGGTTCTGGTGCAACTTGGCGAACACGCTTGTTGAGTTGCTCCATCTGTTTCAAGAAAGCGGTTCTGTGCTCCAGTTTTGGTCCACTCCAAGGTGTCTGTTCCTCACCATCCATTTGCTCAGTCAATCGATTCAAGAATTCATCTCTGACCTTGAGATGTGGCATACGCGTTTGAACATGG
Source organism: Candidatus Poseidoniaceae archaeon (assembly GCA_022451765.1). GTDB lineage: Archaea > Thermoplasmatota > Poseidoniia > Poseidoniales > Poseidoniaceae > MGIIa-L2. Next base: position 1,403 of record JAKUNY010000219.1, on the reverse strand, counting down.
GCGTAGCATGACCAGGCCGAATCAATTTCTTTTCTACGCTCATGCAGGCGACCGAGTTGCATCCAGAGCTCATGATTTGAAGGTCGATGAGCAAGCAGGTGTTGACTCAACTCGATGAAAAGATCTTCAAATCCTTGCAATCGTAACAACTCAATTCGTCTGCCGTAGACAATGTTTGCCCGTTGATCTCTAAAATCTAAATCTCGGCAACGGTCTGCAAATTCCGCAATCTCGAGCAAAACAGCGTCGCTTTGTGCATCTCCACCTCCTCTCTGAACCAAGGTGTCCCACCATGGTTCAGGTGTTAGCGGGTCTCGAAGAAATGCTGCTTCAAGCAATTCTACGCCAAACTCAAGATAATCCAAGGTCTTCAATTTTTCAAATTGTTCCGTATCTCGACCAAGGACTGTGAAGACATCTTCCAAGACAACACCAAGGCCTGAATTATCCTTGAGCACGACTTTGATGTCAGCAAGACATCGCCAATTTCGCTCATCGGTAAAATCATGCAACAGCGCTTGTCGAGCGTTTTGCTCAGCCCATTGTAAATTGGAATCTTTTCGCTCAGGATCAGCTTTCGCAAGACGAACAAACTTCTGGGCTTGTGTTCGGTATCGATTACCAAGATTGCGTCGAGGATGCTGCAAATCATCATGGGTAGATTGACGCATGACCATCCCTACTGGACGCTCATGTACCCTTCAGGGTTATCTGAATAATGGATGGTTGCATCAAATCCAACTTTGGACGTCACTCCATCTTCATATCGCGAAGCATCAAGGCTTGAACCCTTTTGATTTGGGTAAATGTGTGTATCTCGATCGGGTTGCCACCGAGTCACCATCGCCCATTCGACACGTACAGGATTGGTAATGTCCACGTCTTCATCAACAACGGTTACCATCTTCATCGAGCGATGACCGGCCAGTGCTGCTTCGATGGCTTTTTTACCGTCGTCCTCAGAGGTTTTGCGGATTTTAACAACTGCTGCAAGCCAGCCACCTCCACCCTCGGTCATGTGAACGTCGATGCAGTCAACGACTTGTGCAACTGCTTCTTTTATTGTTGGAGAACGTGGAAGTCCCATCAATGTCTTGTGTTCTGCCTCGCCTGGAATAAGCGCATGAAAAATAGGATTCGTGCGGTGGAAAATACCGTCCACTTCAATCACAGGTTGTTGACGAACATCATCAACAGTGCCTGTGATGTCGACATACGGACCTTCATCATCATCATCAAGTGTGATCCGACCCCACATCGCATATTCCGCATCGGCCGGAACTTGAATACCATTGGGCAATTCGACCAATTGGAGGGGCTTGTCGTAAAGCTTCTCGTGAAGAGCAGCAGCGATGGTAAGTTCATCGATCGGCTCATCAAACGACATTGCACCTGCCAAAAGA
>JAKUNY010000218.1 GCA_022451765.1 Candidatus Poseidoniaceae archaeon | reverse complement strand
TTGAAGCAGCAATTGCTGCCTTCCGTCGAGGCGACCCTGTTTGTCTGTTTGATTCGGACAAACGCGAAGGCGAAACCGACTTGCTGTTCCCAGCATCCTTCGCACAACCTGCAACGATGCGGCAACTTCGCCAAGATTGTGGGGGTCTTCTGTTCCTAGCGATTGGGCATGATGTTGGAGAAGCATTTGGTATGCCATATCTCCAAGATTTGCACACCCACGATGTACTGACGACGAAATATCCTGTTTTAGCAGAATTAAAAACAAACGACTTGCGCTACGATTCTCGCTCAGCCTTTACACTTTCAATCAACCACCGGGAGACATACACTGGGATTACAGATCATGACCGTGCTCTAACAACCCGTCGTTTTGCAGAACTATCGGCAACCGTGTTCGATGGAGGGCTTTCAAACAGCGAGGCGCAACGTCGAATGGGCGCAGAATTCCGCACACCAGGGCACATTCCCGTGTGTCGTGAATCGAAAGGGGGACTTCTGACACGCCAAGGTCACACTGAACTAGCGGTTGGTATCGCCCGGCTCGCAGGCCTTGTCCCCGTCGTAATTGGAGCAGAAATGATGGAACCAGACGGTGATGGGGAGCTCTCAATTGAAGATGCTATAATATGGCCCGAAGAACGACGGATTCCATTCCTTGAAGGTGCGGAAGTTATTGCAGCACTGCATGGTTAATCTCAAGAACATGATTCCTCTGCTGAAATTGGGTGAACACGATGCGCAAAATCATGGCAGTGGGCGTTTTTGACCTCCTTCACGCAGGCCACCTCCATTATCTTGAGCAAGCCAAAGCACTCGGAGACCATTTGACTGTGGTTGTCGCACACGACGATACAGTCCGTAAGCGAAAGCATGAGCCTGTCACGAATCAAGATTTACGTCGCCGAATGGTTGAGGGTCTGAAACCCGTTGATGTTGCTTGTGTAGGAAATCCTCCAAACGTCCCCATCTTCGACATCCTTCCGGAAATTGAACCTTCAGTGATTGCATTGGGTTATGATCAAGAGCATGCTGAGGACAGGATCCGTTCCGCTCTTGAAGAGCGTGGATTTACCTCGATTGAAGTTGTTCGAGTCGGTGGACTGAGCGATGATTTGGACGGTACTCGTAAAATCATTGCACGGATTGTTGAACGTGCAAAAGGAGGCAATCTCTGATGTTCACTGGTATTGTTCAAGGCAAAGGTACCGTTGTTTCCATTGAAATTGGAAACGAGATAACAACCTTCAGAATTCAAGTTCCATCCACTGAAGGATTGCAGATTGGTGCGAGCGTGTCAATCGATGGAGTTTGTCTGACTGCAACGGAATTCTCAGGTGAAATTGTCTCGTTTGACGTTATTCCTGAAACCCTCGAAAAGACCACTTTGGGTCAGCTTGAGCAAGGACATTGTGTCAACGTTGAGCGTTCATTGCGATACGGCGATGAGGTTGGTGGGCATCTTCTTTCTGGCCACATCATTGGGCGAGGAATCATTAGCAAGGCAGACAACCTTGGGGATGGTGCCCAATACTCTATCCTCACCCCTCCAGATGTTCGAAAGTACCTCGTAAGTAAGGGATATGTTGGTATTGACGGCATTTCACTAACCATAGGGGATGTAACAGAAGATCAATTTGATTTGCACTTGATTCCTGAAACTCTTCGATTGACCACCATCGGTGACAAGCAGGTGGGTGATGCAGTCAACCTCGAAATCGACTCAACAACGATGATGATTGTTGAAACCGTTGAACGAATGATGAAGGAGAGCGAAATATGACGAATATCGTAGCCGTGTGTGCAATGTACCACCTTGAAGAAATGGAGAGAATGTTGAAAATTTCGACATCCCAAGCCGAAGACTTAGGATACAAGATTGTTGACGTTGTACGAGTTCCTGGGTGCATGGAGATTCCGCTGGCTCTTGACCGAATGCTTTCGAACGATGACGTCGATGGTGCGTTTTGTCTTGGCATTATCGAAAAAGGAGCGACGGCCCACGGCCTCGTCATGGGACAGGGTGTTGTAAAAACAATCCTTGAGTTGCAATTGGTTCATAACAAACCCATCGGCCTGGGGATCATTGGACCCGGTGCTCTCCCAGAACACATCGGTCCACGAATCGGGCCTCATGCGACAGCTGCAGTGGATGCTCTAAGGCCCTTTCTCGATGAGTGATTGGTTTCGTTTCTTGTACAACACATACGACCAAATAACGACAATGATCGCTAAATTGGTAAACCAGACCCACGGCGTGCTCCAACGATATCCATCGAATTGAACGTCGCTAAACGGAGCCAAAAATGGTGTCGGAAAGAACCTCGCTGTGTGCGTCGGAATGTCGTTGAAGATATGGATGAACCAGGGAAGCCAAAGCCAGATTGCAGCATTTCTGGCTGAGAGTTTCTGGTCGGTAAACAACCGTTTTGTCACCCCACGTTTTTCAAAGAAAATCCATGTAAACAAGAATCCAATGGTCACCCAAACCAGGCTGTGGGTGATTTGGTACGCTTCCCATGCATACCATCCAAAATCTGCCGTTAATGTCTCGTCGGTAATCTCTGGCCGATCGCTTAAAATG
>JAKUNY010000217.1 GCA_022451765.1 Candidatus Poseidoniaceae archaeon | reverse complement strand
CGAACCTCACCGATGGAACGACTACATCGTGGACCTTCTTCCTCGAAGTCTTGGAAGACTTGGATGGCGATGGTATGCCAGACGTCTTGTCCGGTGATTACAACGCAACCAACGACCCAATTCGAACCCCTGGTCTCGAGGAAGACTTGGACGATGACGGTGATGGTTACAACGATACAGCTGAAACCAACACGGGGCTCTACCTTAACGGTGACAACACGGGTACCGACCCACGCGACCCAGATACTGACGATGACGGTATTTGTGACGGTCCAGGAACGGTTGCAGGCGTTTGTACTGCAGGTCCTGATTTGACTCCGTTCGGTCCAACTGCAACGGTGGTTGCAGTCAACAACACAATGATTCCAAGCGTACCTCCGTATTATGCAGGCAGTGGCCTGACTTACGGGTATTCGCCTGACTTACCAAACGGCTTGACCATCGATCCAAACAACGGTTACTTGATGGGTATTCCAACTGAAACCACAGGCAACATCACCTACACAATTTATGCCAACGACACGAACGGAGACACCTACTCGTGGGATTTCACCATTGAAGTGCTTGAAGACAGCGATGGTGATGGTTCTCCAGATTCGCTCCCATCCGATTACGATGGTGACAACGATTCCATCCGCGCTCCGCCTGGTCTGACTGAAGACTTGGATGATGATGGTGATGGAGCAAGTGACCTTGACGAGATTGCGAACGGTACTGAGCCATTGAACCCTGATACGGATGGAGATGGTCTGTGCGACGGAATCAACGCTGTACCCGGTGTCTGTTTCGCTGGACCTGATCCGTATCCAAACGACCCAACCATGCCAATCGATACCGACGGCGATGGCTTGCCAGACGACGACTCTGGCTGGACCGGACCTCCTTATGCTGACGATGACGACGACAATGATGGTTATTCAGATGTTTCCGAGGATGCATGCGGCTCGGATTCACTCGATGCCAGCAGTATCCCTGCTGACATGGATGGCGACGCCATCTGCGATGGTGACGATCCAGACATGGACGGTGATGGTATTGAGAATGTGAACGAAACAGGCGATACGACTGTACCGCCCGGTTCCTCACCAATCAATCCGGATACGGACGGTGACGGCATCTGTGATGGTCCTGAATCACCGGTGACCAGCGACTGTACTGCCGGACCTGATATGTTCCCACTCGACCCATCTGCATGGGAAGATACCGATGGTGACGGATATCCGAACGAATTGTTCCCGCCATCGACAAGTGTTCCTCCTCTTGAAGAGGACACCGACGATGACAACGATGGATGGAGCGACATCGACGAAGTCAGCTGTGGTTCTGACCCAGTGGATGGAACCGACATGCCTGTTGATGAGAATGGGGATGGAATCTGTGATGTTCTTGACCTTGATTGGGACGATGACGGTATTCCAAACACCAATGAAACCGACACAGGCGTCTACGTTGATTCAAGCGATACGGGAACCGATCCGTGGAATCCAGATACCGATGGTGATGGTTTCTGTGACGGACCGTTTGCAGTCATGAACGGTTCAGAGATGATCTGTTCTGCTGGACCTGATCCATTCCCACACGACCCAACCTTGCCAATGGATACAGATGGCGATGGTCTGCCGAACGAGGGGCCTGAGGATTACATCGGCAACTTGGTTGCGGATGATGATGACGACAACGACGGATATACCGATGCTGCAGAAGACACCTGCGGTTCAGACTCCTTGGACAACCTGAGCATGCCAACCGACCTTGATGGCGATACAATCTGCGATGGTGATGACCTCGATATGGACGGCGATGGTATCTTGAATGACGCAGAGGATGCTACAGATTCAATCACCAGTTCATCGAACGCCGATACCGATGGCGATGGCGTCTGTGATGGGCCATCTGCACCTGCAATGCCTGCTGGCATTTGCACTGCTGGACCTGATGCTTTCCCAGACGATCCCGCAGCGTGGGACGACACCGATGGCGATGGTGACCCTGACGAAATTGTTGATGGAATGACCACGGACTTGGTCCTCGATACGGATGATGATAACGATGGCTGGGAAGACGTCGATGAGCTTTTTTGTGAAACCAATTCGAAGGATAACATGAGCTCACCGTTTGACGGTGATGACGATGGCATCTGCGACGTCTTGGATACGCAAACACTTGGCTACGCCATCTACGGAAATGAATCCGATGTATTCGAGGCCTATGTCAATCAATCCGACTTTGTTCTTGTACCAAACTTGACGGGTATGGAGCCAGGTACCTGGACGATAGAACCTGCATTACCTGATGGTCTCTCCTTCAGTGGAACAGCACGAAGCGGTGAAACAGGTATCATCTCCGGTATCCCAACGGAAGCATCACCGATGCAGAACTACACCGTTACAGCTGACAACGGCCGTGTGAACAAGAGTTTCACGTTCGGATTGGCTGTTCTCAACGACTTCGATGGTGACCGAATTCCAGACGAAGAATCTGTTACGGGTCTTGAGACAGATCCAGACGATGACAACGATGGACATCTTGACGAGATTGAACTCAAGTGCGGTAGCGATCCATTGAACCAAACCAGCGTTCCTGATGTTGAT
>JAKUNY010000216.1 GCA_022451765.1 Candidatus Poseidoniaceae archaeon | reverse complement strand
AACGTTCTGCAAAGGCTCAAATCAAAAAGGGCCAGAAACAAGAGTTCCGAGGATGGGAATTGTTTGACCCAAACGGAGGAATGATGGGTGGCATTTAATCAATTTAGGCGCTTCAAGGGCAAGCCTATGAGAAGGGTTGGTCTGCATTCGAACAAACCCACTACCTCAAACAAAATATCAGCAAATCGCATCGCTCACGTGTTGCGTAATCGTGGCCTAAATGCTCGTGTAGTTCCCAACTCAAAAGGTTTCAACGTGTATGCCGCTCGACCAGGATTCCAAGACTGGAGAGGACCAGAGCCAATAATTGAACCAATTTGGAAAGGCTGGAAAAGAGGCAGGGACACAAGCCAGGACGGACGACCATCTTCTCTAAAGGATCGAACACGCTTAATTCGAAATTGGGATGGGATTCCAATAACCTACACGACGTATTGGGACTCAAGGGGAATACCAAAAGGTCTCGGCGGGAATGAGGCCTTAATTCATGATACCAGGTTCGGCGGGATTATGGGCATGGAACGAGACGATTTAGAGCAAACTTTCGAGTTCTTCGACGTTCGACAGCTTGACGCCAACAGCATGGTCTTGGTTCCGCCGAAAATTTACGGCCCAAACGATGACGGAGAATACATCATCTCTGACATGGGGCTGGCCAGCAATCCTCGAAACCCCGAACAATTGTTTGAAATCGTTCCAATAACCCAGGCCGAATTCAACCAACTTATGACTTCAGGGGAAATGGGAATTTATCCCGATGTTAAGGGGATGATCTCATTGCTTGAGTCCAGAAACGCTTACGACGAAACAAAATCATTCAAGGAAAACATGGAAACCGTGTTGAGTTCTCAACGTTATGAGCAACTGATGACAAGGCTCCAAGAAAGAGATGAAGAAATCAATCAAATTCGTGAAGCCGAGAATTGGAACATGGGTTTCGGTATCAATCCAGAAGACGATCGCTTGGAATACTCCAATGCGAGGGACAGGAAGGAATTCACTGAAACTATGCTCGAGATAGCAAAAGGAAAACGAAAGGTCGCCCAAATGCCTGGAACTACAATGCCAAGCATGCCTAACGTGCTTGGAGATTTGGTGGAGGATGAAACAGGGGAAGTTCAGGTAAGGGGTGCTCCAGCGGATTCTTTGCTCGGAAAAACACCTCCTGGATTTTCAGCGGTTTTTTGGGAAGAATGGATGATATTTGGTCCCGACGTCCTTGAGGTCGAAGAGTGGCTAAGAAATGAACCAGGTTATGTTGATGGTTTGTCCCTCAAAGAGAACCTTAGAAACATCGGTGGCCAAGAAGCCGTTGATGCCCTGGACGAACTGTTTAGCCAGTCAAACGGCTTTAGGCAGAATTGGAAATCCCCTATCCGCCCGAAAGAGATGTATGCCGATGATATAGACCCACGCACATACGATAAGGAAATCGACCCTTCGTTGTATGTCTCTGTGGCAGAAGGGAGAGTGCTGGACGACCTCCGATTCGATACTGGAAACCGAATGAGGTTGAGGCCTCCCCCCGAAGTCCTTGAAAATCGTCAAAGAATAATGCTTGAAGCTCTCGAGGCAGGCTCAATCATGTCCGCAAAGGAAGCCGCTGATGCTTACCCTTGGGAACCAAACCCACGTTATCAGCAATGGATTGATGCGTTAAACCTGGCTCAAAGCAGGGTTGAAAAAATGGACGAACTGGATTACGTAAACGAAATACTCCTGGAGGGCATCATAAGAGACCTTCGAGAAGCACAGACGGGTTATTCCGATCAACTCCCATCGGATGAAATCGATGACGTTATGCTTCAGGTTTTGCGGGAGAACCAACTGCTTGATGCAGTGGATTTCCGTTCAATCCTCGCTGAACCAGATCCAACAGACCCTAACATGGAATCTCTGCAACCAAGGCGGTATGCCCGAAAGCCTGTTTCGGTCGTGGTTGATCGTTCCAAAGCAGAGGGCAAGAAACTTAGGGCAACTTTCACCTATTCCGATGGCTCCAGGAAAACTACCAATTTCGGAGGTGCTGGATATGAGGATTTCACGATCCACAAGGACAAAGTGCGAAAGCAGAGATACCTCGATAGGCACAATAAGCGAGAGAATTGGAATGATCCTACGACCGCTGGAGCCCTTTCAAGGTGGCTTCTTTGGAATGAGGAATCTCTCTCGAAATCATTTGATGACTACGTAAATCGGTTCGACCTGGAAGGGAATCTAAAGGTCAAACGTTCAGGAGGGCCGTGAGATGAGAAAAAATGTGCGAAGGTTTGACGGAAAACCGTTCACCCTCATCGGCGGCTTCCAATCACAAAACCACAAACGGAACGTGGAGGCTGCGAGAGCTTATGCTCGGTTGGTGCGGCAAAGAGGATTGAATGCGAGGGTTGTCAAGTGGAAAGGCGCAACAGGCGTTTATGTCAATCGCAGATACGACCGATTCGATCCAAGCCCAAACCTCGCTGAATCACGTAGGAATTGGAGAAATGAACTCAAAAACAACGAGGACGAGGTGGGAATGTTTGGAGGAGTCGATGGAATACGATTTTTCGGTGAAGAATTCATGAAGTCAACAATGGACGTCCAGGCTGGAGCATATACGAAAAAGGG
>JAKUNY010000215.1 GCA_022451765.1 Candidatus Poseidoniaceae archaeon | reverse complement strand
CATCTACCTTCGCGTTGCACTTTTCCCGACGGTTTTCGTTCTGTTGATGCTTTGGGGAATTGGTCTTTCCAACCCGGAAGGTGTTACCGGACTTCCTGCATGGTGCACACCGAACTGGGACTCGCTCGTAACCGAGCGATGATGTATCCATTTTGCATCGCTGTCGGAAATTTAATCCGCGGCTAAGCCAATAAAACGCTTGTTTAAGAACCGGTGTTCCCACAGATTACTCGATGGAAACAGAAAATGAATCCAATGGAAAAAAAATCATCCCTGCATGCGTTGTTGTAGCCTGCCTGATGTCAGTGGCTCTCGTTGGAGCACCGGTCTCGGCTTACAACGGCATTCAACTCAGCAGTGCAAGCGTCGGGAATTTTACTCTCGTCGATCACAACGGCTCTGAATACATGTTCTCCGATGCAACAGAGGAGATTGTTGTTGTCTCGTTCCTCTTCACACGATGTCCTGATGTCTGCCCGGTTTTGACACAGAATCTGAAGTTTGTTCAGGAAACACTACCTGCGGAACTTGAGGACAAGGTTGGGTTTGTTTCAATCACGCTCGATCCAAAGTACGATACGCCCGAAGTTCTCTCAGAATACATGGAAATGCACGGTGTTGATTGGCCGCACCTCACAGGTCCTGTTGACGACGTCAAAGATGTCTGGTCGGTGTTTGCAATCGATGCACGAGAATACGTCGTCGATGCACATGATGACAACGTTAGCGATATGGAAGGACAAGTCCACGACTCAAGCATCGTTTACGTCCGACCGGATGGTACGGCTGAGGAATTGATGTTCCTTCCAACAGGAATGACCCTCACTACCTCTGCTGCTTACGAGGCGGGTTGGACCCTCAATACGTCCGATACTCAGTACGGAACGATGGTCAACGGCATCAACGGTTACGATGCTCCAGAGGATTGGAGTTGGTGGTGGAGCCTCAAATTGTTCAACGAGGAGAATCAGAGGTGGGAAGACTCGCCTGTTGGCATCGACTCTGTTAACGCGCTGGAAGAAGAGCACCTTGCATGGTACGCAACGAGTGCAAATGCTAGTTTGCTAGAAGTACCAAGCGGCGATACTCCGAGTGTCCAAGTGGTGTTCCCAGACAACACAACTGCTGCGAGCAACGCTTCCACCTTTACAGGATTCCATCTCACGCAAGGTGCCTTTGATGGCGCAGACATTGATGTCGATATTCAAGACGGTTCATGGGGACATTACCTCAACAGCATCGATGGTGTCTCTCCTCCAAGCGATTGGAGTTGGTGGTGGGAACTTCACGTGTGGAATGAAACCTCAAACGCATGGGAAGGCTCGGCCGTTGGTATGGATTCCATCGACGAGCCCATGACAATCGCATGGGCTTCCAACAACACGAGCGACGATGCGATTCCAGCACCTGGATTTGCTGTTGTTAATGACTCGGATTGCAACGGTCATGGCTGGGTCATGGGTTCAGGAAACGGTGCTCACTGCATGTGCGATGATGGGTACGAATGGGCTGAGGACAACATGATGCAATGCGTCCTCGTTGAATCCGAACCGGAATACACCGTCGGACATTTCGCCTACACCTACATCCTTGATGAAAACAAAAACCCACGAGTACGCTACGTTGATGACTCTTGGCTAGCATCTGATTTTGTTGAAGATGTTGTTGAGCTCGCTGAGCGAGAACTAATCATCGGAGATGACTCAGAAGAGGTCCCTTCCGTTGGCTTGATCGTATCGGTTGCGGTTGTTTCAATGGCTGCAATTTCACTGCGCTCAAAATCTGAGTGATATAGGGAAAAGAGTTTGATTAAGTTCGTTCTGGCAAAACTACTGCGGAGGTCGCATAGCCAGGTATTGCGCCGGATTTGAAATCCGGTGTCTTATGACTCGGGGGTTCAAATCCCTCTCTCCGCGCCATTGATTTGAAGAGAAGCATTCACAAACTCTAGGACCTCTCGATACCATATGGGCCGAGTGTTGCTTGGTGTTCTTCTTGCATCCACCATCCTGCTTGCTGGCTGCCTTGCACCCGTTGCACCTGATTGGGGTGACGATGTCTCGGTGAATCGAGACGGAAATGGCGCATTCACATTCACCTCAACCATGTCCGGTGAAACGGTTAATTCCGAGTACAAGGAGAGGGGTTGCAACAACGGTACCATGAATTCGGAGATGACTGGGAAAATCAAATTTGAAGGTTTCATGAGTGCGAGTCACATCTACGAATCTCACGATCCAGACTTGTTGCATGATATCGCTTTTGCAACCTCTGCAGCTGTTGCAATTCATTCAATGTCCTTTGAAGACGCAAAGAACGTTGGCTCTGGAGAGGGCGAGCGCGTTGAAGTCAGGGATTGGACCAACCCGGTTGAGCCAGATACCGGTGCTGGAACGGCGGATTTGGATAAAATAGATCGTGACTCGGACAGTAAATGGTTCGTACTTGGTTTGGTGCCTGCAAGCGAGAACATCAACGATGGAATGGTTGCACTCGGAAAATACCACCAACCCATTCGCATAACTGGATATCTCATTGAAGACATCGGTGGAAATATTACCGGAGGAATTTGGAAAAACGACATTGCTGCCTCTCAGGACTGCGTGGCAAGACCTGG
>JAKUNY010000214.1 GCA_022451765.1 Candidatus Poseidoniaceae archaeon | reverse complement strand
CCGTTCAGGTCAAGATCCTCGACGCGGCGAGCAACAAGCTCATCTACGAGTCGAGTGAAATCAGCGTCGCTTGATTATCTTGGATGACTAGGCTGATTGGAGTTCCTTGAATCATGTCTCTACAAACATAACTTTACATTGAGAAGAGCGGAGTTTAAACCATGAGCCGTGATGGTATTCTACTCATGAATGTGGGGACACCAGATGAGCCAACCGTTGACTCTGTGAAGACCTATCTCAGAGAGTTCCTTCTCGATCCCGACGTCATTGACATCCCTGCTCCTCTACGTCACCTACTCGTTCGCGGAATAATTCTTCGCACCAGACCAAAAAAGATTGCACCACGTTATGACAGCATTTGGATGGATGGAGGGTCTCCGCTCCGAGTTTACACACAGCGGATTTGTGACAAGCTACAGATTCGAATGGAGGACTCTCCGTGCATCGTTGGTATGCGATACGGGAACCCAAGTATCCGTTCAGCACTTGAGAGCCTTCGAAATCAAGGCGTAACCCGCCTGCTACTAGCCCCGTTGTTCCCACACTATGCACAAGCAACGACTGAGTCGTCTGTAAAACATGCTTACAATGAACTTAATGACATGAATTGGACTCCTGAAATTTTGGAACTTGGACACTTTGAAACAGAGAGTGAATTTGTTGATCCCCTCGCTGAATCCATTCGTCCACATCTTGGCAAAGATTCGCACCTTCTCTTTTCGTATCATGGATTACCCATCTCGCATGTTAAGAGAATTGACTCATCAAAAAAGCATTGTCAAAAGGTGGCGAACTGTTGTGAAATTGCTTGCGATGCTAACGCCTTGTGCTATGGCCGACATTGCAGTGAAACCACTCAAGCAGTGGTTGAAAAACTGGGTTTGACAAACGAACAGTGGTCGATGAGTTACCAAAGCAGACTTGGGCCAGTAAAGTGGCTTGAGCCTGCGACCACTAGCAAAGTAGAGGAATTGGTAAAACGCGGAATCAAGAACATCGTGGTTGTTGCTCCTGCCTTCTTGGCAGACGGTCTTGAAACTCTTGAGGAACTTGACATTGAACTTCGCGAAGATTTCATCGAGATGGGTGGCGAAGAACTCACCGTTGTGAAATGTTTGAACGACAATGATCAGTGGATTGACGGCCTTGAATCGTTGGTAAAAAAACGTCTCCAACTTAACGTCGCTTAGAACTTGTCAGCAATCCGCTCTGCCTCTGCAACGACGTGTGTTACTGAAACACCGCTGAAGAACCAACCCGCTCTTGTAAAACTGCGGTTATTGTCATCAAACGTTGACATATATCCTGGATTGTAACTTGGTATACTACGTTGTCCAATCTTTTTGAATAAAATGGGTTCTTTGCCAGACAGAATTTGTTTGAGACTGTTGCGAACTGCAGCTTCATCTCCCCCTCGGCGTCGTGGTGCCATAATTCTGAACAATCTGTGGTTTGCAGGTGCTCTTGAGGTGGTATGAACATCGCTTTCATGAAGAATACCACTCACCGGAATTTCATTATCTGGAATAAGAGTCCCATAACCAATTGGAACAGTGGTAATGTCCTTTGAAGCATAACCAACTGCGTAAACATCCAATTCAGTTTGATCTTCTGCTGTCCTGTCAAGGGGCGCACACCAAATGATTGAGTGAATTGGTAGATTTTGCTCAAGGGCAACTTGTTCAGGGTTATCGAACTGCTGCTGATAGTGGATTTGTACATTGCTAAGTTGACCGAGTTGAGCGACTAGTGCATCAATCAGTGTTTGCATACCACCCTCGAATGACGCAATCGAACCTTTTCGGGGCGAAAAGAGTGGGTATGATTGTTTCATCATTTTCTTGATTTTCGACCATTTAATCGGTGGATTTTCACCGAATCTTGTCATTGAAGGCATCAGAAAATCAGCGTCAACATTGCGTGAGACATCGTTCACAATTCCAAGTGTCATTGCATCGGCAACAGACTGGTTTGGAATGATTTCAGCAATGGACTTGCCGCCACTTCTCGACGAACGTACGGAACGAAGCAATCGAAGTGGCCCCATTTTGAGAGCGGTCAGAAGAGAAAGTCGTGACTTTTTGTTGTTCAGAAGCAACCAACGTGAGGTCGCTTCTGGATTGGATTCAAAAAAAACATCCCCAAGCCCGAGGTCTTTCACAAGTCGCCAAAACGAATGATGCGGTCTTGCTGCATTTACTGCAACATCACACAACCACTCACCTTCAGACCATGTCTCAATCGTTCCACCGCATCGCTCTGTTCGCTCCAATATCTCAATTTCAATGTCCGGTCTTTTGGTTGCGATTCGGTATGCAATCGACAGGCCAGAAAGACCACCTCCGACGATGCACACTTTGGTTGACTGCGATAGTTTTGGCGCAACGAGAAGGGGTCGTCGAAGTTCGTCACCGTAACGGACCCAATCCTCAACGGTGAACAATGAATCACACACCTAGCCAGTTAACGGGTTCTTGAAGGACTTTGAGCAATCGTTCTTCTTCAGTACCAACCTCGACCTCATGGCAATATTCCCATCTTGCAGTCAATGGCAAGGACATGAGGATGCTCTCAATCCGGCCGTTGGTAGTTAGCCCAAACTTTGTCCCACGATCGTAAACGAG
>JAKUNY010000213.1 GCA_022451765.1 Candidatus Poseidoniaceae archaeon | reverse complement strand
AGTCATCTCTTCCGTCGCATTTGCACCGCTCTTGGTGGATTCGACGAATACGGTGTTCATCCTCTTGGCCTTGTTTGTAGCTATCCCTGCTTGGCTGGTCGGGTTCTCAACACCCGTGTTTGCTTGGTGGAGCTTCTCATCCTCACGTTTTCATCTGTCAACAACTCGGCAGCAAGGCGAAGCGATGCTCATTGCTGGGATGCTTTCCACATTCCCCGCCATCATCATCAATTCTTTCATTGCCCCCGGGGCTGTATTGTTTGTTTCAGGAGGTAATGCATCCTCGTCCTTGGTCGAGAACATTATTGTGATTGTTTCTGCACCTGTTGGTGAAGAAATCTGCAAAGCCTTGGCCGTGTTTTCTCTTGCGGGTCTGATCGATTCAAAAAAGCGCGGATTTCAGGTTGGCTTTACAGTCGGGTTAGGCTTTGCCCTCCTTGAAAATCTGCAGTACATCTTGTTCAGCCTCTTTGCAGGCGAAGTTGTCGCTCTGTCATATGGACTCACAACCGTGGTGAGAGGTATCGGTTCAATCCCTGGCCATGCCATGTGGACAGCGTGCAGTGGTTATGCAATTGGACACATTCTTGAGCAGAGAAAGCAAACACAACAAATCCCAGATGTTGCTCGCTGGAATCTGACAAACCCACTCAACCCGAGGTCCTCAAACAACTCGCCGAGAATCACCCAATACACCCAGCAATCCTTCTTCTCGAAATCATCAAATCTTCAACTTCCAACCTCATTGCCGGTTATGTTGAGCATCGCTATGTTTGGCCATGCCTTCTGGAATGGGAGTTCGGTTCTGATGTCGTACATTTCAAGAAGTCTAAATCCTGTTTTTGGACTTGTGGCCGAACTTGTATGGATTGCCGTACTCATCGCTCTGCTCTGGACCGTGGGTCGTTTTGTCATCGCTGCTGCGATGGAAGAACCAATTTGATTTCAAAACCGCATTCTTATCATTGAAAGCCATCGCAAAGAACAAAACCAATCACTTGGGCTCGTATGTGAGGGCTTAGCATGGATTTCGCATCTGGTGGTTTTGTCTCGGGGAACATCATCGTAACATCGATGCTTATTGCGGCACTCGTCGCTGCATCCCTAAAAGCCCGCATTCTTGATAAAAATGGCATCATTGCTGCAGCCCTCCTCGGCTTCTTTGTTGGGTGTCTGGGACACTGGACTTGGTTGCTGTTGTTGCTCTGTTTTCTACTGACCAGCCACATCGCAACAAAATGGCGTTTCGAGGAAAAATCCGAACGAGGTCTGAATGAATCATCTGATGGACATCGCGGCTGGATCAACGTTGCCGCAAACGGGGGTATGCCAGCATTGGTTACTCTCATTGCTTTCGTCGCCGAAGATTGGGAAAGTGGATTGTGGTTGTTTGCGGCTGCAGTAGCAGTCGCAACTTCCGATACTTGGGCCAGTGAAATAGGATGTTTGGACAACAGAGTGCGCATGATTACAACCCTGAAGCCCTGTGAAGCCGGAACAAACGGAGGATTTTCACCAAATGGTCAGCTTGCTGCCGCTGTTGGAGGAATTCTCATTGCAGTAAGCGCTTTGCTCGCCAACATCATCATGTTTTCAACAACAGGCGTATATGAACCTCTCATCTGCGCAAGTGCCGTCGCAGGGCTTGGTTTTCTTGGCTGCCAGATCGACAGTATACTCGGAGCGGTCCTTGAAAATCGAGGATTCTTGAACAAGGGCTCGGTAAATGCACTGTCCATCATCGCTGGAGTAGCAATCATGTGGTTCGGCCTTGGGACGCCGACGTAAAACGCCGCCGACTTCATGAACTGGTTCACACTCAGCGTGTCATGCGCCATCGCCACGTTATAGCCGTGCTCCTGATGGCGTTGTTCTTTTCTGGAATAACTTCGACATCTGTCCAAGCCATTGACAATGTCTCCTACGAGGCAGGATACACCGAGTGGGAGATGGACTTTGAGCAACGGTTGTACGTTGAAGGAGAAGATGCTGAATCCTCGGTACTGCAGCGTGATCGCCCCGATGCGACCCTTGCCTTCGCTGATGTATCTCCAAACACCGGTCTTGTACCGATTTTTACACTGACCTCCGAGCCAATTGTGAACTCAATGGTCGGCACAATCAACATGTCGACATACTTCAGTGCATACCTTGTCCCGCAAGCAGGTTTTGCTCAGCCTACACAATGTGTAAATCCATCCTTTCCGCTCACGCCGGGCGAAGATTCGACAACACTAACCATGACCGTCAGTATCAACAGCAACCAGGTATATGCATCGACCGTAACTCACACACTCGACACAATAGCATCAAACGATCCCCAGAATTTCTCAGGTGAAATCATAATGATGGACATCGATTTATCCGCTTCAGACACGTTTTCGATTTCTCTAAGCGCTGAACATCTCTGTGAAGGAACGCTAGCACGAGTTCAGTGGGGTGGCTTCGAGACCAATGCTGGTGGAATCATCATGACCGGCAAGGTCTACGAGCCGTCCGCAAGCATTCGTGTTGATTCATCCCGTCGAGCACACATCGAATTTCTTCCAACGCTTCCGTGGGGCATCGATGATGTGCTCGTTGATGGGAACGGCGACCCTGCTGTTTCATGGGTACTGCGTGGACCGCTTGATGACGATGTG
>JAKUNY010000212.1 GCA_022451765.1 Candidatus Poseidoniaceae archaeon | reverse complement strand
TTCCAGCCAACAGAGTCATTGGTCAGGCGGGCGTCTTGGATAGCGCACGCATGGCTCACTTCATTGCTCTTGAATTGGATTGTGCAGAGGAGGACGTAAGTCCAATGGTCCTGGGTGGCCACGGTGACACAATGGTTCCCTTGCCGAGATACACAACCGTAGGAGGAATCCCCATCACTCAACTCATGAGCCAAGACCGCATTGAGGCTATTTCCGCAAGAACCGCAGGTGGTGGTGGAGAGATCGTCAAATTGCTTGAACGTGGATCTGCTTTCTACGCACCCGGTTCTGCAGCAGCTGTCATGGCGGAATCGGTTCTCAACAATCGTCGCCGACTTTTGCCTGCATCATGCCTACTCACCGGTCAATACGGACTCGATGATGTTTACATTGGTGTCCCTTGCATCATCGGTGCCAACGGTGTTGAGAATGTATTCGAACTGGAACTAACCGATGATGAACTCGAGTCCTTGCAAACTTCGGGTAATTTTTACAAATCGCAACTAGCGGATGTTTTGAATTACGATTGAGAATAGGTGCGTACAATATTCAGGTATTTGGACGGCGTATTGCAAGGGCAAATTCAGTTCCAATGCTGAGTGCATCGTCTGAATCAATCGGAACTTGCACAAGTTGTTTGCCCATTTTCCCTCGACTGCGCATCCGAGTCAGGACCTCTTGACCGATGTAACAGCCTTTGGCTTCATGAACCAGATGAGCAAGTCCGCAATTAAACGGGTGAACTTTTGGTGAAATTTCATGTCCCTGATAGGGGATGGTATTTTTTGTTCGATAATCGACAAACTCCTGTTCCGTCATCGTTTCAGCGAGTTGGTTTTTGATTGAAGTGACAACAATCCATCCAAGAAACGACTCACTAATCGTCAAGCCATCGGCTTGCTCGACGGGATCTGTGCTGAGATATACACTGTTGATTGCCGAAATATCACGAAGGGAAACGTCTTGCTGAAGGATGCGTGGTTGGAGGTGGTTCAGAACGTTGTTCTTATACGGCCCATAACCGACAATCGCTATATTGTCACCGACCTCAATCACGTCAATAACATCGATTATTTTAGCGGACGTTGTCGTCAAAACCGTGCTGCATGATTGTTCAACCTTGTTGGTTGATAGACCGTCAAGAAACGTGTAACGGTCGTTTCCAGAAAGTAAAATGACGTACGCATCAAGTTCAATGATGCCCATGTTCGTGCCTCAGGCAAATGATTCGCCGCATCCGCATGAACTCGAAGCATTTGGGTTGTTTATTCTAAACCCGCCACCCATGAGGCGGTCGACGTAATCAACTTCTATCCCATTAAGCAAGTGCGACGATGCTTTTGGTACGAGAACTCGAAATCCTGATATTTCGAGTTCTTGGCAGTCAATGTCTGTGTTTTCAACGATTTGAAGATCGTACATGTAGCCCGAGCAGCCACCCGACAGGACGCCAACCAACAATGCTTGACTTCGATCGTCACCGAAAGCATCGGTCAACATATCAATGGCCTTTTCGGTCATTGTGAGTGAGACGTTAACAATCTTCGGTTGGATGACTTCAACAGCCGGTGCAGTTTCGCAAGTTCCGCAGTCCATGGTTGAGCCACCAACTCGTCCATTATGAATCTGACTTATGCTCAACGACGAGCAAGTTTCTTTTTCCGCTCTTTTTCGAGAATTGTGCAACGTCGAATTTGCTCTTTGGCTCTTTTCGCTTCATCCTCAGATAAGCCACGTGGAATAGACTGTTCGTAGCATTTAATCGCATCCGGGAATCGTTCCATTTCGGCGTATGCGGTTCCCATGTTGTACAAAGTCTGTCCCCGCACATTCGAAGGATCAATCATCATTGCTTTGTGATAGGATTCAACACATGCCGGATAATCTTCCATGAAGTAGAATGCATTGCCTCGGCCATTCAGAATTCGAATGACCATTTGGTTATCGTTGGCAAACGAAGGCAAGGCCCTGTCAAACGATGACAGTGCTTCTCTGTATTTTCCATCCTCAATCAATTGAATGCCTTGATTGTACCACGAGATATCTTGATTGGCGACGGAACTCGAATCAGAAGAAACAATCGGATTCATTTGAACCATTGCTGATGCATCAAGTGCGGCTTTTGTTAAATCGACTTCGACATTGGCCTCGGTAGCTGGTTTGCTTGCGGGTTCAATTGGCGTTAACAACAGGTCATTCGCTGAGGTTGTGGTTTGTTGAATTGGTTCTTTTGCTGGTTCCAAAGGCTGAGTGGGTTGGAGGCTCATTGGTGATTCATCATCCATTGCTGGTGGTTCGGGAGCAAAGGGTGGCGGTGTGGATGTCGGAGGTGGCGGAGGCGGTCCGAATTGTTGTTCTGAAACAACTGGAGATTCCAAGTCGCTGGCTTTGCTGTGACAGCGTTGGGCAGTTTCAAAATCACCGGCAGCTTCCAAGGACTTGGCAAGAGCGCTCCTAAGGACTGGGTTTTGTTTATCGCCTTGTATAAGTTCTCGCCAACCAGTTACTGCTTCGACGTTTTCGCCCTTGAGTGTCAATGCACGTGCACGCTCAATCGATGATCCAGGACTTAGCAAGTCCAGAGCGTACTGTGCTAACTGCGGTGCTTCTGGCAGTGTTGGCGGTATGCCAGTAATGTATTCTAGGACCTCAACTACAGTTACTGCACATT
>JAKUNY010000211.1 GCA_022451765.1 Candidatus Poseidoniaceae archaeon | reverse complement strand
TCCGCAAACCATCCTTCGCCGGGAACACCCGAGCATTTCTCCCTCTCTCCCTGATGAATTTAGCGATGATTCTTGCATGGGGGGTTGGTTTTGATCCAACGTATTGGTGGCCGTTGATTGTCCTTTGATAGGGACGACGTAAGAAACGTGAAGATGTTCGATAGGGGTTGGTGCCGTCCAAGATTGGTCTTTGCATGATGGTATCGCCAGGGCGCAACCCTGGTGCTTGGGAAACCCTGGAACCTTCGTCTCGTCCCGTTCCCGATGCCCTCAGTTGTGTTTCATTTCGGAAACGCATCAAGGCCGTCATATAGTCCAGAACCCGAGCCTTGATACGATCATCACCATAATTTTCAACGAGGTTTAGCAGTTCGACACCATCTATTCCCGTCCTGGTCCCGTAAATCTCTTCCAGTTTGGCGAGTTCAGCCATGAATTGTTCTGATTGATCGCCTTCAGCGGCGGCAAGAACTTCATCAGCAAGCCGAGAGTCAATCCAACCAGTCTGAAACCTTGAACCAGGACCTCGGGATATTTGAGATCCACTCACGATGTTATTTCTCATGAGGCGTGCCGCTTGTGGTAGGGTTCCGTTATCATAAGCGAATGCGGCGCTGTCGATGATGTCATCAGGAACCGCGTCCCAAATAGGCAAGCCATCAACATAAGCTCCAGCGATTGGATCTATGTCATCCTCACTGAATAATTCAGGATAATCAAGGGCCAATCTCTCTATTTTTTCTCTGTTTGAACCACCACGAGAACCAGGAATCGCCCCCCAAATGTCTCGTGCATTTACGTGCTCACCCATCTCGTCCTCGAGAACAACCCTGGTCCACAATTCGTTGTAGTCTTCAAGTTCTGAATCGGGAGGTGAAACCCTAACCTGGTCATAACCGAACCCCAGCCTCATTTCACGAGGAGAGATCACCTTGACGTCATCTCCACCACGCAGGATGGTAGCCGTCTCTATTGGATCCATGAGATTACTGGTGAATTCCAGCGAACGGTCAATCCCTGGTTGGGTGGCCGTCCATTCAGACCATCTGGGTTCTGTGATTCGAAGCGTTGAAGGTCCTTCGAAAAAGTCAAACCCACCCATCACTTCTTGAGTCGAAACGAGATTAAATCCTAAAATTCCACTATCCTCCAAAGCAACGTTATGAAGGCCAACGATTTTTCCATATTGATCGGCCACAGCCATGGTCCAATTCAGGCCTAACGAGCTTGGAACTTCAATTGGTATATCTTCCATCATGAACTCGTTGGTTGATTGTGAAATGTTTACGTATTGGCTCAAATCCTCAAGTTTGTCTCTGTTTATACCTACAAAATCAGCAATTTCGATAATGTTGACTTCCGCTTCGGGCTCAACCGTTTGTCCTCCCGAACGGTAATGGAGATAACCGACCATGAGTTGAGTGATTGCCGCGTCCATTTCCTCATCCTCTGAAACAGTCGGGAAAAAGTAAGGTGTGTAGGACGGGGGCATGTCAAACGGTATCGAAGCGAGACTGTTGTAAGCTCTCGCTTTCTTTGCCGCATCTGCGGCTTTTTTGGTGTTTGGAACAAATTGACCCTTGCCCTTGACCTTCTTCATGTCAGTTGCCCGTGCTTCTTCTTTGGAGAGTTCTTCCCATGCTTTTGCTGGGAGATACCTTTTCACGATCGTATTACCTTTCTCGTCCTTGCGAATTGCATTTTTTCCGTCGATAGTCCTCCAATCCTCATCGGTCCACTTTGACAGACTCTTCTGCGATTTCGTCCGCGGTCCTGTGTAGGGGTTCTTGTCTCCGTATTTCTCGGCAAAACGCTTCTCATATTCCGCACGTGCGATTTGCGCTTTGCGAGCAGACCATTGGCCTTTTTTCCCGCCTTTGGTCCCCTGGGTAATCTCCTCGACAACCTCGGCTCTCAATTCTGGATCAGCGTAGGGAGATTTTGCCATCAGGACTCATCTCCCTCGGGAGGGGTGATCGTCCACGTCTTGATGTTTCTTGGCCCAACCTTTTGGGTGCCGTTTGCTACGAACCTCTTGTCCTTTGAGAGAAAATTGGTGATTTGCGACATCGTTGGCGGGTAGCCCATGTTTTCTTTCAGGTGTGAATGGATCTCGGACGTGTTGATCCGTTCAACACCCTGGGTTTTCATGTCATAGAGATACGTGGCGATTTTGTCCCTGGCTTGGTTGTTCGAATTGAATCTCTGCCGAGGCCTTATCCATCTGGCACGCGCTGAATAGGCTACGTCTTTCGGCATCGGACGGCTTCGCCAATGTCCCTTCACCCAAATCTTACCATCAGAACCAGGTATGTTCATCGGGTCTTCGCTTTTACGAACAACGATTGCTTCTGGGCCTGTTCCTGGAGAAGCTGTAAATCCTTGAATTGAAGCAAGTTCATTCTTGGCATTCATCCCCGTTGAATCTAACACAGAACGAATCAAAGAAGTCATGTCGTATGTCTTGATCGTTTTTTCAAGAAGGTAAGGTTCGATAACAACCGATGCGACCGCCTCCGCTGCTGCTGTTGTGGCGTCCACTGTGCTTTGAGGAGAGGGCTCAGGAGGCATCGGTAAATCAAGCATCGACGGAATAGGGGGGGATTGAGGTTCCAATTCGGCGAGCAGGGCATCGGTGTTTTCCTTATCCCAGGATGACCATTGGTTGAACTG
>JAKUNY010000210.1 GCA_022451765.1 Candidatus Poseidoniaceae archaeon | reverse complement strand
CGGTCCTGACCTGGACTGGAACGGTATGGACGACAGCCTTCAACGAGTACTTGATGGAATGGACTCGGCCTCTCCAACAGCAATTCTTGGTCCAGATGGCCGAAAAACCGTTGCTATTGTTGTTGATTATGCATGGCATCCAACCGAGGCCGAAATCACCGCACTTTCGGAAACACTTGCTGAGCATGGCTGGATTGGTCCAGAGAGCGGTGCGTGGTTTCAAGTCCTTCGAAGCATTGACAGCATTGTTGTTGACAAAGTCCCTGTATCTGCATTGATGGACATCTATCATCTTGAGGGCGTCGTTGTCATCGAGATGCATAACGTCATGGCCCCACTCAACAACGTCGCCTCGAAGGCTGCGTTAGCTCGACCCTCTGCGGAATACGGAAACACAGCGAACGAACTGGGCTATTATGGGACAGGCGTCGTCATTGCTGTCATGGACACTGGGGTTGACAATGAGCACCGTTCTCTGAACGACTTTGACGATGTCGACGACGCTCCAGATGAGGATTCATCCTCTTACAACGACCAGAAATGGGTTGCTGGATTTGATGCAACCTCTCCCAATCCTAATTCTGATGGCACAACCGACCCAGATGACGGTAACGGACACGGCACTCACGTAGCAGGTTCAGCACTTGGGACTGGTGATGCGTCACGAGAACACAGAGGTACAGCCCCCGGCGCTGCTCTTGTCGATATCAAAGTCCTTACCGATGGAGGAGGTACAAACTCGCAAGCAAGTTTGGCTGGAATTCAGTGGATGATCAACAACAAAGACACCGACTGGGGCGTGAATTCCACCTATCGCGGCATACAAGTTGCATCGATGTCCTACGGCTCAGTCGGAACCCCTCTTAACTCAGAAGACCAGGGGGACAACGGCACAAGCGCAGAAGCGTCACTGATTAATCAAGCCACAGAAGAAGGCATCATATGCGTTGTTGCAATTGGTAACGACGGCAGCAATCGAGTACCATCCCCGGGGAGTGCCGATGGAGCGATAACCGTTGGTTCTGTTAACGACAAGAATACGATTTTACGGGACGATGATGAGCACTCAGATTTCTCGAATTGGGGGCCACGTCTAAGCGATGGCGACGATGATGATTGGGCCGAGCTCAAGCCAGATATCACCTCATACGGTCACAACATTATCTCTGCAACGTACGCTGCTTCTGTCCCAATAACGGGCGCGGGCGCGCTTGCGGAGGACCAATACGATTCAAAATCCGGTACGAGCATGGCGACACCCATTGCCTCTGGAGTTGTTGCACTTATGCTTGAAGCCGATTCCACCTTAACACCCCAAGAGGTCAAGGACATCCTGAGAAACAGCTCGGAAGAGCGCGGAGATCCATGTGAGGAATCAACCTCCGAACGTTGGAATGACAAATACGGTTTCGGTATCATCGATGCCTCGTGTGCAATAAACTCCATTCTTGGGAACCCTTGTGAAAATGGCTACGTCGTAAAGGAATCGAAAAGCGACGTAAACATCAGTTTCCCCGTCAACGGAACCTGGTTGCTCAGCGACACATACACTCGTCTTTCCGGCGCCGTCAATACAACCGAAATCGATTATCAGCGCGTTGAATTGTACATCGATCAACATTTCTCGAATCAGGGTCCAAAATTGCTCATGGACTGGACCGAAGCCAATGGAACAATGGACAACTGGTTCCTGGACATTGAAGTGAAGGATTCTTGGGTTGAATACAGCGACAATGAGCGTTTCCTGCTCCTCCATGCAAGAACAACCGATGACGATGGCAACGTCTCAAACGTTGCGTATCGAAAATTCAAGGTTTCTCGAGAGAACATCCTCATTGACACCCCTATCGCTCGAAATCCACTGGAAGGAACGGTTGAAGTGACTGGTGAAGTGGAAGGTGTAGAACATGACCAAATCGAATACAAAGTCGACGATGGCGACTGGCAATTTGGAGGGCTTGTTCTTGAAAACAATCAACCTGGTGATGACGGTGAATCCTCTTGGTCATTTACTTGGGATACCACGGAATACGATGATGGGTATCGTGAACTCTCGGTCCGCTCTGTAAACAAATCGGGCAAGGTCTCTCAAAGCGCATCAAGAAGTTACACCATTGACAACGTCGAGCCATCTCCTGCTCTGCGGTTTACAGGTGATCCTGAAATCCTGAATCGAGACATGCCTGCGGAAAATGCATATGAGGGAAGTCTGCTGGAAATCAATTTTGAAGTTTACAACGCTGGTGATGCGGATGCTTCGGATATCTTTGTCAGACTGGTTGCTCCAGGGGATGAGGCTGAGGTATATCCCTCGCAAGGCCTCATACCAGAACTCGCCAAGGGTGAATCCGTCCAAGCTACCTTGTTTTGGTCTGCCACAATCGCCGGAGTTCATGAGGTGCGAATTGAGCTTGATCCGAACAATGCGCAAGGTGATTTGGACACGACAGACAACGTCTACACATTTAATTTTGAGATTCTTGAACGACCTGATGAACCTGTCTTACGATACCTTCCCGGAGCGGTAACAACCCTCCCTGTTGTGCCACTTGAGGATCAATTTTTTGAAATTCAAATTCGGATTGACAATCTTGGAAAATCCGATGCGTTTTCGCTCGATGTTCTACTCGAGTACTGGTCCCCTGAAGATGGATGGTTGATGGTGGATGAAGAGTCGATTAGTTTCGTTCCTGGCGCAACCATTGAGTCCGGACACACGGTTGTTGACTTCAATTACATAGC
>JAKUNY010000021.1 GCA_022451765.1 Candidatus Poseidoniaceae archaeon | reverse complement strand
CTTTGGCATAGAAAACGGTTCTACACACATGGTTATGCGGTTGATCCAGACCGAACCGTGGTATTTGGGCATTCCACTACAACAAAAGTAGGCCCGAATCCGGGCTATGTTGCAGAAAGCGATGTTCGCCTGAGCAATGGACGACCAGCTTGGATTGCGATGGATGTGGGCGCCTATAATCACGTCGCACCAGGGCTTGCTGCTATCCATCTCAAGTCGCTTCAAGTCGTCAAACAGGCAACACTCCGCTCGGAACGATGGTTTGATGTTCCCAATTGTCGAGAGGCGATGATTGGTACGCATTTCGGATTGGATATACTCCGTTCTTCACAACGGAGAGAGGCTGTTTCTGCTCTTCGAGCAAAACGTAAACTCAAGATGGCAGGTGTTGTTTTGCAGGAAGATTTAGACGATTATGATGTGGACTCAATGCCGCGTCATGTCATATTTTCATCAACCGAGACAAAGCAATCGAACAATCGGATTTGGCATGGTCCTGGAACGGACCCCTCTGAGCAGCATCTCCGACTCCCAGGGCCGACAGGATTCAGGATATATCGCCGAGATCTCAACGATTCTACTCTGACCCGACACACCTCCATGAAATTGAAGCGAATTCGAGGATAATGCCGTTTTCCGGTAAAATTTCATCTTGTTTAGACATATTATCGAAAGATTGATAACCGTTGATGTTGATTTCCTTCCATGGCAGATAAGGAGCAAAACAGCCAGTCCAACGAGGCTTTCCTTCGGGCAATTCTCAAAACCGTACACAGTCGCAGGTACACTTCACTTTATGCTGAAGCGACAGCGAAGGCAAATGCTGAACTTGATCCTTGGAAAGGTGGATACACATTCTTCTTGTTATGAAAGCACTCAAGAGGAATGATTCAGCCCGACTACCATGGACCTCGCATGGGAAGCGATTCTCGCTGCAAGCACGGTCTTTTTCCTTGGAGCGATTTCCCCTGGCCCAAGCCTCTTGATGGTGATTCGTAACACCATCGTTGGTGGACGCAGACGAGGCGTTCTTTGTGCGGTGGGTCATGGGATTGGATTTGGTCTCTATGCGGGCGTTGCAATCTTCGGATTGATTGTTCTTCTCGAGGAGGCTCCTCGGGTCTTTCTTGGCTTACAGATGATTGGAATCGCTCTCCTTCTTTGGTACGGTTGGTTGATGTGGATTCATGTCGATGATACGCAGGAAGGGCCCCTTGAAGGAGAAGCAAAGGGCTTCTTGGAAGGGTTCTCAATTGCCTTTATTAACCCAAAAATCGCTCTTTTTCTCGTAGCAGTACTTGCTCAAGTCCTTGAGTCTGGAATGAGTCTCGAAACGAAGTTGATCATCGGATTCATTGGTATGGCGATTGACATGACGTGGTATGTTCTGGTTGCGGTGTTTTTGACTGGTACACCGCTGTTGGATTGGTTGCGCTCAAACGGTTCTGTGGTGAACAAGGTTACTGCTCTCGTTCTTTGGGGCTTTGCGTCGACGGTGATGTTTGGGATAATCTCTGGCTAGCGTTGGCACCTTGGGCAAAGAAATGTCGAGCGCCCTGATTGCGTGATCCGCTCAATTGTTCCACCACAATCGGCTTTCAAGCAGGGTTGGTCCTCTCGATCATAGGCTTGGAAATGATGTCCGAAGTAACCGAGTGTACCGTTGACATCGGCGAAATCGTTCAGCGAACTGCCTCCTACCTCGACAGCTTGTTCAAGCACTTGGACAACGTTTTCAACAAGCACATCCAACTTCTTCGTTGGCTTACCATCTTTACGAACCAAGGTCTTGCTTTGCCGTTGTGGATGTATTCCACTACGGTACAATGCCTCACATGCATAGATGTTGCCTACTCCGACGACAATTCGCTGATCGAGTAAGGCGACTTTTATGCTCGTTGTTTTCTTTTCAAGCCGTTTTGCAAGCTGTTTGGCATTCCAATCTCCAAGGGGTTCTGGACCTAATGATTCCAGCAAAGGGTGTATGCTTTCTTCTCCTACCTCGATAAGATCCATAATTCCAAACCGGCGCGGGTCTGTGTAAACAGCAATGCTTCCGTCGTCAAACCGGAATTCAACGTGATCATGACGTCCATCAAATCCGGTTGCCAAACCAAATCGTGATGTTTCATCAACATCTTGAGTCGTTGCGTATTGCTTCACCTTCTGTGCATCAAAAAGGGTGTACCGCCCCGACATTCCGAGATGAGAGAGTATGACTTTCCCATCACTTAGATCTATGAGGAGATACTTCGCTCTCCTTCGAATTGAATCGATTTGAAGGCCTTCAACCCGAGAGCAAAAACCTTCAGGAAATGGAAAACGAAGGTTTTCTCTGCGAAGAATCACGTTCTCCAACCTCCGCCCACCCATCGCTTGCTCCAGGCCTCTGCGAACCGTTTCAACCTCTGGCAATTCAGGCAATATCTCACTTCCTACGAACGGTCAACAGAGCGTGTTGATCCTCAAATCCTGTCAAATTGATGTGTTCAATCAGTTCGACTTCAGCAGACAGTTGAGCAACTGCTGTCGCAAAGATGTCTGCATCGCTACCGTCTTGATGTCGCTCACTCGCTGCTTTAAGAGAGAGTAAACCGATTCCGTCTTTGCTTAGGAATCGGCGAACTGCTGAGAGAAAAATCTCAACTTGGCCAGCCTGAGCCACGTCCTGAAACAACCAATCAATGCGAGATGGCACCAAGACCCCCCATGCGTCGAACTTTCGTGCATCACCCAAAACTGGAACCAAGCCTGGACGATTCTCAGCCAAATGGGTCAGGTCTCTCAAGCAATGAGGTGCAAAATCAACAGCAACCAAACGGCCCCGATGTGCATTTGATGCACCGCACAAATGATCGTGCAAATGCGATATCGTGGTCCCGTGACCTGCTCCTAAGTACAACACGGTCGAACCTGGCTTTGGGAGTAGATTTGATGGATCATTTCGAGTTCGCAACAACCCCGCCCCAAGTTTCGAACGATTTGGGTCCCATCTACGGTGCTCAACACCGCGGAATTTTCGAAGGGATTCACCTCGAACTGCAACCCCAGGGTTTGCATTCACAGTCCACACATTTCTTCCTTCCAAGAGAACGTTGTCGGACAGTGGACGAATGCGTCGATGCTTAGCCAAGTGACCACCTCAACGCCTTGGAGGCTTGGGAAATTCCTTGCGGATGGCCTCAACTTTTGCCTCGACTTGGTCAACGTCATCTTGGCCCATTGGGGCTCCCTCAAAGGCATCCAATCTCGCAGCAATGCTGATTTTTGATGCGAGCATTCGCGCTATTTTACCTCGAATCCATCTCGGCGACCTCGATATCCACGGGTGCATGAAAATATGCCCGTGTTTGGGAGGTGCGGTTCCGCTGCGAAGATGACTAAAAAATGCCTTCTCAGCTCCAAGAACTTGCACCGTTCCAGAGGGAAGTCGAGCAAGGCGGGCACGTCCATGTGCTTCAACGCACAAGCGGGCCGCAAGAAGCGGTCCAACGAGAGTTGATGTCGATGGCAGATGCTTTTGCGCCAAAAGACGGATCGCATGTTCCAGTCGATCCAACTGCCGGGCTTGATTGGAAACCGTCACCGCCCAATCGCGGAGGGCTTTCCATTCCGAATCGGAAGGCTGTTCATACGCATCCTCAACTTGCAGAAGGGACGCAAAGTCTGACAGGGAGTCGACATCGCTGAGTTTTCCAGCGACTTGAGAGCGATTCGTCTCAAACCGCGCCGAAGGAAGGAAAAGACCGACCCATTCAACGAGACGCGCCTCCATCGTAAGGTGGAGCGTTCGCAGTTCCTCACTGGCTCGTAGCAGATGCTCCAACCGTCGATTGGGGTCGGCTGCGGAAATTGCAACACCCTCCTTTGCAAGCATCAACGCTGCTTCATCAGCGATTTTCATCTGAATCATGGTTGGTTGTGGTGCATCAAATTCAGGCAACTCATCGGAACCATGTGCGGTTGGCGCTGCGTTTGGGAACCTTTCTGCAAGAACAATCGCCTCGGGCGGCAATTGTCCATTGGCTACGAGTTTTAGACGGTCTTTCGCTGCGTGAACTGAAAATCGGGCATTGTTGATTTCAGCATCAAGAACGTCGCCATTTTCGTTGACAATGGCTGCTGATTGCCAAGAATACCACAGCCACATACATCGTCCACTCTCCACTTGGAATTGAATGTTGCCACGCTCCACTCGAGCCTAAATTTATTCGCCTGAAAGAATCAATCAATTCTCCAAGCGTTACCACCACCATTAAATGTATAATGTCGATGGCTCGGACATGTTTTGCCCCAAGTGTGGAACTCTTTCGTTCCCGAGTCCAAGTGGCGACATCACCTGCACCAACTACAAATGTGGTTATACGGGACCTGCTAATGTAAAAATGAAACTTGGTGGAAAGGAAATCGACCTCTCCAAAACCAAGACCACCACCAAGGCTGAGAAGCGCGAGTACGAAATCATCAAAGATTCCGATCAGCGAAAAGGTGTGCTCTCAACCGAATCCTACATGTGCCCAAAATGCGATTGCACTGAAGTTTACTTTTATCTTGAGCAGACTCGTTCGTCCGATGAGCCCGAAACAAGGATGCTGACCTGCAAAGACTGCGGTCATGGATGGCGCGAATACTGATTAGTAGTCGCTTTCAACACGCGGTGCAAGGAAATAATCGACTTCACCTGCTCCATCTTCAAACGTGAAATTCATTGCAAGTGGAAAATTCTCACCAAATTGAATGGTTACCTTGTCGCTAGGTCCAAATCTGCGGGAAAGTGGTTCAAGATAGGTGAGACTGTATTGACTTCTTGCCGCACCATCACAGACCAATTCGTCCATCTCATCTTTGTCGAATGAAATGTTGACTGAATCGGTGTTGTTTCGGACATGAACCTTAAACGAGGATTCATCGATGCTGAAATATACAAGGTCGCCGACTTGTTTGGCAGCTTTCAGCGCTTGCCCAAGTTCAGCTCCGTTCATGATAATCTTGCATGGCAGGTCCAACTTCGGCAACGAAGGTGGCGAAGCCATTGTTGCATTGTCGAGAGGACGGAGGTTGCGGACAATCTTGCCAAGGCTCATGGTGAAGTCCTGTCCATCTTGGTGTGAAATTTCAATCAAGTCTCCTGATCCGCCAAGAGTCGTTACTTCGCGAATTTTCTTCATCTCGAGTCCAATCTTCTTCGCGTCCAATTCCCACCCGTCAAACGCAGCAGCGTCAACTGTGAGTTTTATCATTGCAACGTGCGATGAGTCAACGACTCGGACGGTTAATCCGTCTTCTTCGAAATCAAATCTAGCATCTTCGACGACGATCATCAATGTGTCCAAAATCTTGCTGATGAGTTCTTGGCGAGCTGTGACATTCAACATATGAGGCACCCCTACGGTCTACCTCTCTTTTCGACGGCTTATGAACTTACTATTCCGATATTGCCGTTTTCGCGCGTTGAAAGACCTCCTGTGGGCCGACGTCTTCAAGAACCCTCGGCAGAAGTGGTCTTCATGAGTGATGTTTTTGACATTGTAGTTGTTGTTATTGCGAGTTCTTTAGGAATTGGCCTCGGATGGCTTTTGGCCAAAATGAAATTTTCAACAGAATTGGTTCGAGCAGAGGTCGAAGCGCAAGCAGCTCAAGGAAACAAAGCAATCCTCGTCGCTGAAATGGAGAATGTTGCAACCGCCGTTGCCCGGCAGAATTCAGAGGACTTTCTTCGCCTCGCAGAGGAACGTTGGAAATCAGAAAAGAAAGATGCTGAGCATGCACTTGAAACACGAAAAACCGAAGTTGAAAATTTGGTTAAACCGCTCAAAGAAGAAATGGAAAAGATGATTCGCTTTAACAACGATATGGAGAAGGACCGAATGGGGGCATATGAGGGCATAAAACGCCATTTGAAGGATTTGGGTGATAAGACAGAATCGCTCTCAACGCGAACCACAGCACTCTCTACTGCTCTGACCACATCAGCACAAACTCGCGGAAATTGGGGGGAAGTAAAACTTCGTCGACTCTTCGAAATGGCAGGTTTGAGCGAGCATGTTGATTTCTTTGAACAAGTAACCCTTGAAGACGGAAGCCGACCAGATTTTGTTGTTCGTTTGCCACAAGAAGCTGTGCTACCCATCGATTCAAAAGCAACTGGAAGTCACTTCCTTCAAGCATTGGAGTTGGACTCTGGTCCACAACAAGATGAATTGTTGTTGAAACATGCGAAAGCGATGAGGCAACGAATCACAGAACTCAGTGCCAAAGCCTACCAAAACACGATTGAGGGTGAATTTGATCACGTCATCATGTTCATTCCAAGCGAAGCGATGGCTGCTTCAGCGTTTTCAAGTGATCCTGAATTAATGGATTACGCTATGAGTAAATCAGTTTTGATTGCAACACCTGTGACGATGCTGGGGTTGTTGAGAACCGTCGCCTTGTATTGGCAACAACACGCACTTGCCGAGGGTGCGAAGGAAATTTACGATGTTTCTCGCGAACTCTACAAGCGAGTAAACAAGATGGTTGAACATTTTTCAAAGGTTGGTGGCCACCTCTCCAACGCTGCGAAAACCTACAATGAGACAATGAATTCTTACGAAACACGTGTACTTCCACAAGGACGCAGGTTGGACGATTTGAAGGTATCAGAAACCCTTCAAACAGCACTGCCTGAACCCAAACACATCGAGCATCTGCCGAAGGAATAATGCCAACGACGATTGAAACATCTTTTTGATATGTGAGTTCCATCACGCATGGCCATGGTGGAACCTGTACTCAAGGAGGATGGAACACCCTACAAGGTTGCCATTTTGATTCCGACCATCAACAACGCTGATGAACTCGCCATCGTTCTCGACAGGTTGACTCAACAGACGTATCCTGACATTGAAATCGTGATCTCAGATTCCAAATCGAGAGACCACACAAAGGATGTCTGCGAAAAATATGGTGCAACATGGATTGAAGACCCTTCAACAAATCGAGCCGACGCCTGCAACTTTGCACTCAGGCAAATGGACCACGATCTTGTGCTGTTTACGGACGATGATACAGTCCCACCCCTCGATTGGGCTGAGAAATTGATTCGATGGTTCAAAGATCCGGAGGTAGGTGCAGTTGGAGGACCAAACTTTGCTCCTGACGATGATCCATTTGGGGCAAAATGTGCTGACGTTGCCTTCTGTACGAAATTCATGACCGCAGGCACACGATACGGTGCACAACCGCGCGGTGAGTTGGTCCCAATTACCCATAACCCTGGTGTCAATTGCGCTCACAGAATGGAAAATCTCCGCCAGGTCAACTTCTTTGAACCGGGCTGCATCGGCGCTGAAGACGTGGTTCTCGACGCAAAGATACAACGTGAAGGACATAAACTCTTCATCGATCCATCAACCGATATGCCACATCGTCGACGACGACCATTCAAACCTTACATGAAGCAGATGCGGAACTACGGCTATACGCGAATGGTTGCCAATAAGCGATGGCCTGAAATCGCAACGTGGTCCCATACTGCGATTGGTTTCTTTCCTTGGCTAACAGCGCTATCGATTATCGCATTGATTGCGGGTGCTGCAACGGGGGGTGCGACAGATTATCCATGGTTCTCACTCGAGGGTGATTGGACGTTGTCTCGACTCGCAGTTCATGGAACGCTTGGTCTTATGGGATTCTACATCGGACTGTCCTGGCTTGGTGCAGCAATTGGACCAAGTCCCCATCGATCCATCGGGACAGTTGCTCTTGCGCCGCTCTTCGTTTTTCTCGCTCATTGGGCCTATGGTCAAGGCGTGAACAAAGCATGGCGAGAGATTCGACAAACCGGTGGGGCTGCAGGTGTTGGCCGACAAATCGATGACCGCGAACGGACACTTTGAGTCGTATAATCGACGCAATCCCTTTCAATGAATGAAATCAAGATGCTTCATGGCTGAAACAAAACTTCTGGGGAAATCCGATGAGGAAGAGATTTGGCTGACGATACGCTCTGTACTCACCTTTGCTCGAGTTGTTGTTCTCTTCGGAACAATTGTTGTCTCTGAACTGTTTGAAGAGTATTATTTTCTTGATCTCACCATTGCCATATGGTCACTCATCATAGGAATTCCGTTGTTTTTCGTTATCTCCGTGCTTATTCTATGGGGAAATAAATCGTTTATTCCCGTTCACCCGAAGGAACAGATAACAACAATACTTCGGCCAATTTTGGAGCGAACGTAATCACATTCCAGCCATATCACCGGTTTGGATGGTCCACTGACTGGAATAAACGCCTTGGTGCTCGAGCAACTCATCGTGCTTTCCACGTTCAACGATGGCTCCATCAACCATGGCAAGTATTTCATTTGCGTTGCGAATTGTACTCAACCGATGAGCAACTGCAATCGTTGCACGACCTGAGCCTGTGCTGAGAAGGTTTTCCTGGATTCGACGTTCAGTTTCAGCATCAAGTGCGCTTGAAGCCTCATCGAGAATGAGCAAGGATGGTTTCTTCAAAAGAGCGCGTGCAAGCGAAACTCGAGCACGCTGACCACCGCTCAGCATGGCTCCACGATCACCGACCATCGTCTCAATACCGTCTTCAAGTTCTTCAACAAATTCCAGTGCCCCTGCGAGTTCCAAAGCTTTCATCAACTCACTCTCTTCAGCAACTTGGTTGTACTGAACGTTGTCTCGGATTGAGCCATAGAAGAGGAAAGGGTCTTGACTGACAAAGCCAATTGCTTCACGGCCGCGAGCAAGAGTGAACGTGTAGAGGTTGTTTCCCTTAATGAGGACCTCTCCCGACTCGGGAACGTAATAGCGCATGAGCAACTTCAGAATTGTTGTCTTTCCTGCGCCTGTGTGGCCCATGACACCAAGGAATTGACCACCTGCTACGGTGAATGAAATCCCGCTTAGCACCTTGGTGGTTGTATTTGGGTACGTAAAGTGGACATCTCTAAATTCGACTGATTCAATCGGCCCGAGCAATTCAGTAGCATTGTCAGCATCGACAATTGTTGGTTCCAAATCGATGGCGGCAAAGACACGACGAGCAGCGGCTTCACCACGCTGTAATTGATTTACGAGGATTCCAAAGATGAACATAGGCATGGTCATTCGAGTGCTGATCAACAAGAACGTGACCAGCTGGCCTGTTGTGATGTCACCTTCCTTTGCCAACCAACCTCCAGCCGTTACCAGAAGGCCAAATGCAATTCCAGCGACGACGTAGATCATTGGTATGAATCGGTTTCGGTCTTGGCTTGCCCCCATAGCCTGATCGCGGTAAGCGCCTGATTCCCGGTCAACACGGTTTGCTTCCCATTCTTCTGCGTTGTAGGCTTGAACGACAGCAATTCCTGATATGAGGTTCTCAAGGACTGCTGTGATATCCCCGGTTGATTCACGCTGTTTTCGATACTTTCTTTGGACGCTGGTTGAAAACCAATACACAATTGGGACAATGAAGATAATTGGTCCAAACAGAATGATAGCAAGTTTCCAAGACATCAGAACCAGAATCAAAAACGCCGTGAAAAACGTGACAAGAATTCGAATAATGGACGTTGATGAATCTGAGACGACGTCTTCGAGCTGATTTACGTCACTGGACAACACAGCCATGATTTGTCCGGTTTGTCGCATATCGTAAAACGATGCTTCCATCGCAATCAGCGACTTTGTTGCGTCCATTCGAAGATCATGTTGAATTTTGTAACCTAACGTTTGCCAGGAATACTCGGATATTCCCTGAAATATAGCCAGGCAAAAGAATCCAAGGAAGATAAGCACGCCATAGCCAATCGCAGGATCTCCGCCAATAGAAGTGACAAAATCCTGAACAATCTGTGGACCGAACAACTCTCCACCTGTGAAATAATCAACCGCCAAACCGATGGCAACAAACGGCATCAGGTCGAAAAATCGCGCCATGGCGTTGCCAAATATCCCTGACAGAACTCGCCCTGGGTATCGCTTGGCATACGGAACAACACGCCAAATTTGGCGACCAACGATTTGAGTTCGTTCATTGATATCGGATGGTTCCATTGCATCGCCACCTCCGGAACTCATGCCTCGCATAGGTTGGGCTGACGCGACCCTCCTTTCAATGCTCGTTATCAATCGGAACTTGGCCAATGCAAATCATTGATGAGTAACCGATGCTAACAACGACTCATGCCGGCTTCACATGTCCGAGTTTCAACCTTCCTCGTTTGTCTGATGTTGGCCCAATTGGCAAGCCCATTTGCGATGAGTCAACCCCAACCAGCCATCGAAGTCAATACCGATGCTGAATTGGATTTGTTCGCAAAAGTTGGAATCATTCCAACAAAGGAGCATGCTCAAGGATGGTATGACCCGAGTGAAGGTCTTGGAACAATCGATATCCTCTACCGTCAAGCCACCGTCACACACTTAGAGGAATGGCCTGAGCGGACACAAGAGAGAATCTTGAACTGTAATTACGTTATTACGCACACCTATCAGATTCCAATATACTGGGTTGTTGAGCTTGAAAAGGCAGGAATCCATTGCTTCTCTTTCCTTCCAGTCACCGGATTCCACTGCGAAATTGAAAAGAAGTCGGTTGAAGAACTCGCTGACCTTGAAGTAGAAGGGGTTGTCAAATTAGACCCAACAGATAAGGTGCGAACACAACTGGTCAAAGCCATACTCGGGGACGATATCGGCCCCGCTTCTTTGTTTTATCAAAATGACTTTGTTCCTGTTCACGGGGTTTTAGCCGGCAACTCCCTCCCCGAGGGAATACATGAACGCGAAGATATTCGCACCACGTACCATGTTGGACGTTTTGCAACATTTGAAATCGACCGAACAACATCCTCTCTTGCATGGCTGGTAGCTCAAGATGAAATCGAATGGGTCGAAGAAAAGCCCTGGTTCTTTACGGCAAACGACGTCGCAGATTCGGTTCTCAAAGCACCTGACCTTTGGTCTCAATCCACCATGAACGGCATCAATTCCTCATGGAACGGTGTTGATGGAAGCGGAATCATCGTTGCGGTCGCTGATAGTGGCCTCGATAGCGGCGTGAACGATTCGACAATGCATGCTGATTTCTCAGACCACATCCTCGACATCGTATCGTGGGGCATGACTGCTTCTGAAGCGTCTACGTGTGGCTCTCAGGCTGACGACGGTGCATCAGACATCGATGGCCATGGTACTCACGTCGCAGGCTCTGTTCTTGGCGATGGAACTAATTCTTCAGGCAACATTAAGGGGATGGCACCAGAAGCGCAACTTTACTTCCAAGCCATCGGCGTTTGGTGTGCCAATGCAGCGACAACCCCGATAGACGCTCGATACTCCCTCAAAGGGATACCGTCCAACCTCGTAGAGTTGTTCAAACAAGGAGCAGAAAATGGATCTCGTGTGCATACCAATTCGTGGGGGTCCTCAGATGCTGGAGCATACACGACCAGCTCCATGCAAGCCGACATTGCGGCTCGTGATTATCAAAACATGACAATACTTTTCTCGGCGGGCAACGATGGCGTTGACAA
Organism: Candidatus Poseidoniaceae archaeon; assembly: GCA_022451765.1. GTDB lineage: Archaea > Thermoplasmatota > Poseidoniia > Poseidoniales > Poseidoniaceae > MGIIa-L2. Next base: position 4,969 of record JAKUNY010000021.1, on the reverse strand, counting down.
CAACGGAAATGGAGAAGTTGACCTGGATTCAATCGGTTCCCCCGCAACAGCCAAAAGCGTCCTGACCGTTGGGGCAAGTGAGAACGACCGCCCATCCATCACCAATGTGTATGGACCTGGTTATGGATCACCCATCTCAACCGACCAATATGCTGACAATATATCCGGATTGGCTGCGTTCTCAAGTCGCGGACCGACCGATGACAATCGTGTAATACCAGAAGTTGTGGCTCCCGGTACATTCGTTCTCTCCGCTTTAACGAGATACAACACCAGACCAGTCGGTTGGGCTCCTCACAGTGCGGACTATGTATACATGGGTGGTACAAGCATGTCAACGCCGCTTACTGCGGGTGCCACCGCCCTTCTGCTTGAGCACCTCATCGACAACATGGGTCATGAAGACCCCAACTCATCTCTCGTCAAGGCCATATTCGCAGCAAGTGCTACCGATATGGTGGGACAATACAGCTCGGCCACCAACGGAGCGGGTGAGACGGCTCCCAATAACCACGAAGGCTGGGGTCGAGTCGATATGCGAAGTGCCCTTAATACGACATGGGTTGACAATGAGAGTCTCACAACAGGTGTCAATCGTGGATGGAGTTTCAATATCCCATCCAATGCTCCAGACCTCAATGTTGCCGTTGCGTGGACCGATAAGGAGTCAACTCCTGTGGCAGGAACCAATCTTGTTAACGATCTTGACCTTGCGATTAAAGATCCATCTGGAACGTGGACTGAACTGTCAAACAATGTTGACACCGTTCGAAATTTGAAGTTCGCCAATCCTGCACAAGGAACGTGGGAGGTCCACATCAATGGTACGAACGTCCCTGTAGGGCCGCAATTTTTCTCGCTTGCAGTCAATCAGGAAACGAACTTGGTCAATCTTACAGAGGATGCGGATCTTGATGGTGTTGAGGACGACGATGATGATTGTCCAAACACATACGGAACGTCAACAAACGATCGTGAAGGATGTCCCGACAGCGACGGTGACGGGTATTCGAATCCTGATGCTACGTGGACCGCAAACGAAGGTGCTGACGCTTTCCCATCCGAAAGCACGCAATGGGCTGATCAGGATTTTGACGGATACGGCGACAATCCAGTAGGTGTCGAAGCGGATGCATGTGTCACGGTCCTCGGGAATTCAACAACTGACCGTTTCGGATGTTTGGACGACGATGGTGACGGTTACTCAAACAACGATGCAACATGGCTGGTCAGCAATGGTGCAGATGCTTGCAACTCTGTCAAGGCTTTCTCAAACATCGACCGAAACGGTTGTCCTGACGAAGACGGGGATGGTGCAAGCGATCCAGACCCAACTGGAATCAATGGCTCGGTGTGGACCGTAACCGACGGGGCCGATGCTTTCCTTGGAGATGCAACACAATGGTCCGATCAAGACGGGGATGGCTACGGAGATAATCCACCTCCTGCAACAGAAGGCGATGCCTGCAACACGACACTTGGGACGTCCTATCAAGACCGATTTGGTTGCATTGACAGCGATGGTGATGGTTATTCAGACGGTGATGCAGGTTGGACCTCAGCACAGGGTGCAGACGCCTTCCCGAGTGAACCTAGCCAATGGGCTGACCAAGACGGAGATGGTTATGGAGACAACGCAAGCGGGGTGAATGCTGACAGTTGTCCAACCACATTCGGAACGTCAACAGAAGTTGGTAATCTTGGTTGCAGTGATCTGGACGGTGATGGATACGCTGATGGTGATGATGCCTTCCCAATGGATTCAACCCAATGGAGCGACGCAGACGGAGATGGATACGGAGATGAAAGCACTGGAACAAATCCAGATGCTTGCCCTTCAGTGGCAGGTGCATCGTCACTTGACAGATTTGGCTGTCCAGATAGCGATGCTGATGGCGCATCGGATGAAGACTTAACCGGAACAAACGGACCCGTGTGGACAATCGCAGATGGAGCAGATATCCTGCCAAACGACGCAACGCAACAATCGGACACGGACGGTGATGGCTTCGGAGACAACCCTACTGGAACGAACGGCGATGCGTGTCCCTCACAGCCCGGGACATCGACCGTCGATCGTAACGGGTGTCCCGATACGGACAGCGATGGTGTCTCGGATGCAGATGCGTCCTGGACAACCCTCAATGGGGCTGATGCATTCCCGAGCGACCCAACACAATCGGCAGATACAGACGGTGATGGCTACGGTGACAATGCAAGTGGGACCAACCCCGATGGATGCCCAACACAATTCGGTGATTCAACCCTAGACCGCATCGGTTGTCCCGATTCTGATGGCGATGGAATTTCAGACGCTGACGGACTATGGAATGTATCCCAAGGAGCGGATGCATTCCGGTATGATGCTACGCAAACGACAGACAGTGATGGTGATGGATATGGCGATAATGCGAGTGGAAACTACCCTGACGCATGTCCGTCTGAATTCGGTGATTCGTGGCAAAACAGTACGCTCGGTTGTCCAGACACCGACCAAGATGGTTGGGCAGATATCCAAGATACACACCCAGACGACATAACCCAGTGGTCCGATATTGATGGTGATGGATACGGAGACAACCCCGGTGGAACAACTCCGGATGCGTGTCCGAATACGAACGGGAATTCAACGATGGGCAACCGATACGGTTGTACGGATTCGGATGGAGATGGCTGGGATGACCTGATCGATGAACTACCGAATTTGAAATTCCAGTGGCTCGATCAAGACGGTGATGGTTTTGGAGATAACGCAACAGGGCCTCAGCCGGATGCCTGTCCAGGAGTCCCCGGCACTTCGACCATCGACCGCCATGGGTGTGTGGATAGCGATGGTGACGGTATTTCCGATGAAAACGATGCATTCCCGTCCGATTCAACCCGTGCAAGCGATGTTGATGGTGATGGGTACGATGATTTGGAAGATGGGTGCATGCTGATTGCAGGAAATTCAACACTCGATCGACTCGGATGCATCGATACAGATGGTGATGGCTACTCCGATGGCGATGCTCAATGGACGCTCGTCAATGGTTCAGACGCTTTTCCAAACGAAGCAACACAACACGCTGATCAGGACGGGGATGGGTTTGGTGATAACGCAGCTGGTTTCGAGGGCGATGATTGTCTTACAACCCCAGGAACATCTTTCCGTGATGTCTTCGGCTGTGATGACGAAGATACAGACGGTATGTCCGATTCCAACGACGCATTCCTCGGTGAATCAACACAATGGAACGATACGGACAGCGATGGCTATGGCGATGAATTAAACGGAACGCAAGGCGATGCTTGTCCCGAGGATGCAGGTACGTCGACGAACGACGTCTTTGGGTGCGTTGATTCAGATGGTGATGGGTATTCCGATTTAAACGACCTCTGGCCAGATGATAGTTCGCAATGGTACGATGATGACATGGACGGGTACGGAGACGAATCCTCTGGAACCGCCGCAGATCAATGCCCTAACGAATACGGGACTGCTTTCAGAGGTTCGCTGATTGGTTGCCCTGACAGAGACGGTGATGGCTATGCTGATGATGAGGATGCCTTCCCCGATCATGACTCTCAGCATCTCGATTCTGATGGAGATGGGTGGGGTGACAACGAAACATCGGGTGCTCACAAACCTGATCATTGGCCAAACGATCCCAACAGGAATGCTGGTGAAGCAACCCTCGAATGCACACCAACGCAGATTTCAGCCGATACAGTAACAGGAGGGGATTTCTCCTTCTCGTGCACCGTTACAACAAGTATGAGCGACGGGTTTACTGCTAAAATCGAATTGCAATCCTTGGTGAATATTCAATCTGAAACAAGTTCACAAACGTTGATTTTTACCTCTGAATCTGGAAACACTCTGCCAAAGATTTTCATTGGTTCTGCAAGCACTGAAGGAAATTACAATCTCGTTCTTACGGTTACAGAGCCGGGCGCTGAAGTGGCAATGGATACAGTAACAATCCGATTGAATGTCTACAACAGTTCCAAGGCGTCCACAACCGACGATTCGTTTGAGTGGGACAGCGTGTATGAAATGCCATTGTTCCAAGTTGGTGCTGCTGCAATTCTTCTAACATTCCTGTTTGGAATGCTCATGATTCGAGGTAAGAATCGACGCATGAAAGACGACGACGAGCGGAAATCACAGGCGACCCAAGTCGTGTACAATCGAATAATGTCTGATCGTGATATCGTTCAGCGAAGAAGAGTGGAATTGGGTTACGACGCAGTACCACCACCCCCAGGTCTGAATTGATGGGTTTCGACCGATGCGCTCAAAAAAGGGTGCTTGTTCGGACAGAGTACCACCGTGCGGATATGGTGAAGTGGTTATCATCTGAGGTTTCCAACCTTATGTCGTGGGTTCGACTCCCGCTATCCGCACCTTCACTAACAAAGCCTATGAGCGGACTTCCATAGGACGATTTATGCAGGTTGAGCGTGCGTCCAAAGGAATGTTTCTTGTTGCTCTCATGTTGCTCGCATCGCTTTCTGGATGCTTTGGTGAGGATGAAACCATCCAAGAGGGTGTGCCCATCGTATTCCAAATCGACTACCAAATGCCATCGGATGTTGTCCTAAAGAGTGGTGAATGGCACGAATTCCAGCTTTTAGGAAGCGGACGTGCAATTTCTGTCCCCAATGATGTAATGTTGTTCGTAGACGGCTACATTATCCCCAATGGATACGCCATGGTCGAGGGCGAGTCGATCAACGGGAAACTGTTGTTAACGCCGTACGTTGATGAAGTGAAATTAACCATCGTACATCCGGATGGCACTGGAACTGTGTACGAACTTGACGTTACCAATGGCACACCAATCGTTAACGGAAAGGAGTGGATGGAGAAAATGGAACACATCACGAGTGTCTGTCCCGATACCACACAATGCGGCGGCTACATCAACCGATGGATGGGCTCACCGCACCCAGCATTCGAACGTGCCGCTTCTTTCTTCCAAGG